>NZ_CATMPS010000012.1:0-76521 GCF_950073225.1 uncultured Oscillibacter sp. | reverse complement strand
TGAAAAAGGCTCTTGACTACATCGAGAACCCGGAGAAAACCGAGGACAAAATGCTGGTGTCCTCCTTTGGTTGCTCCTATGAAACGGCGGACATAGAATTTGAAATGCTGCTTGCCCAGGCCATCCAAAAAGGCAACAATCTGGCGCACCACCTGATACAGTCCTTTGCTCCCGGCGAGGCCACGCCGGAGCAGGCCCACGAGATTGGGAAGCGGCTAGCCGACGAGGTTTTGCAGGGCAAGTACCCCTATGTGCTGACAACGCACATCGACAAGGGCCATGTCCATAATCACATCATTTTCTGTGCCGCAGATATGGTGAACTGCCGGAAATATGTTTCCAACAAGGAAGCAAGAGCTGTGAGCATACCAAAGATGAACTATCCGCAGTACCGCAAGGCCCGGAGGCTGACGCGGGAGTGCTGCAACAATGTGGGCGGCAACTGCCTCCTGCTGGACGACGGGGAGGAATGTATCTGTGTGCAGAGCATTTCCTACTCCCTGCTGTGCCGCTGGTTCCGGGCGGCTGTCCTCCCGCTGGACGCGGTTCTGTGCGCCGAGATCACAAAGGGCCACGACCATTTGAAACGGTGCTGTGAGTGCGGGGCCAGCTTCACGCCGAAGTCCAATCGGGCGAAATACTGCCCCGCCTGCGCCAAGAAAATGCGCCGTCGAAAGGAGGCCGAACGGCAGAGGAAAAGATACCATCGGCCTACGCATTTAGAGGGGTAAAAGCCCGCTGTTTTCAGGGCTTCCGGGGGCCGGTAGTTGGGGTAGCTGAATGATTTATCAAATACCTGCTGAAACGGCGTTCTAAATGCGTAGAAAATGAACGCAAAAAACCGGGGCGCAGGGGCCAACATTTCGGCTCCCGCGCCCCGGTTTATACTGGCAATCTGCCTCCAACTGTGATATGATACTGTCAAATCTGAATAGAGAGGTTTTCAGAATGGGTAAGGAAGCTGGTAATTGGTATCGGAAAATTCAATGCACTTGGAGTAGGAACGCAGGTTCAGCCTGCAAACGCCGTCCTGATACATGACCTCGTAGGGGATGCTCTCCTGGGCGGTATGGGGCTTGCCGTCGCCCTTATACCTGCGGATGATGGCCTGAATTTCCCGCTTTTCGGCGCGGGACAGCTTTACCGGCCTGCCGCCGTTTTGCTTTCTGGACAACCGCTTTCACCTCCGTTTCCATTTGACGCTGCCGCTCCAACACGGCGTAAAGGTTATTGGTCTGATAGGGCCGCACCTTTGGCATGGTGAAGCGGTTTCGGACGATCTGCCCGATCACCACCTCCAACGGCTGGCCGTGCTTCTCGTACAGTCCGAACAGCAGGCCGGGGAGCATGGCGAAGATCATCACCAGGGCGGCGGCGCTGGTGGGGATGCTGCCCCGGAGCATAAAAAAGAGCGGCAAACCCATCAGGAGCGCCGCGCCGAAGCATACGATCTGCCGTTTTGTCAAGCCGAACAGCATTGACAGCTTGTATCTGCAATATTCGCCGAAAATGGTGGCGATAGCCATGCGTGCGGGCTTTTCTATAGAGGAAGCGGAGGACCTCACCCAGGAGGCGTTTCTGCTCTTTTTGACGAAGGCCCCGACGCTACAGGAAGACCGCCGCTCTCCTGGCGGCTATCTGTTCGTCACACTGCGGAACCTGATCGGGGACGCCCTGCGGCAGCGCCGGAGAAGGAAGACCCTGTCTTATGGGGAAGTGCCGGACGAGGGAAGGGAAGACGCGTATTTTACCTCCCTGCGGGACACGCTTCCGCCGGAGCTGGAGGAAAGGGACCGGGAAATCCTGATTGCCTATTACGATGAGCAAGTGGGCTATGAGGAATTGTCCAAACGGCTGGGCATTCCCGTGGAGCGGTGCAGGGTACGGGTCTTCCGGGCGAAGAACCGATGCCGCAGGCTCCTGGAAAATCAAGAAAATTTTTCGGGGCTGGAAACAAAAGGCCCCTCTGAGACAATTAGAGGGATAGGAGGTGATCCGAATGCTTCACGATGATCGAAACCGTGAGGAGGTCCGCCAATTGGAGGACGACTTTTTCGACTGGCTTGAAACGGCGGACGCCGAAGAGCTGGAAAGCGGGACCCTGGATGGATTCCTGGAAGAGCTGGAGCGGGTGGACCCTCTGCCTGGCGGCTTCGACCCGGAAAGGTCCCTGGCGGACTTCCACGAGAAATACGCGGCGTTCCTGGAGCCTCAGAGCCGGGGAAGGCGTCAAAACCGTATGTCCCGCCGGGCGTTTTGGGCCGTAGCGGCGGTGATTGCGGTGCTGGCCTCCATGGTGACGGTTCAGGCTTTTGGCATGGACATCTTCGGCTTTTTCGGCCGGTGGACGGATGAGCAGTTTACATTCACCGGCTCGGCGGACAAGGCGGGCTATCAGGAGAAGGACCGGAACTACCCCTTTGCGGAAGGAGAGACTGCGGAGTTTTCGACTCTCGACGAGGCGCTGGAAGCGTTTCGGATAAACCTTCCCTTGGTCCCCCATTGGTTTCCGGAGCGGTTTGGGGAGCTTGAGGTTACAGGCTCTGTGATGCCTTCTGGGATGCTGATTTTTGCCAGTTCTGGGGAAGGGGAACAATTTCTGACAGTCGAATACTCCGAATTTGGGGAAGACGGCCCCGCTGTTGTCGTTGAAAAGGATAAAAATGAGACTATTGTCTATGAAACCAACGGTATGCGGCACTATATTGTAACTGATCATGGCGACTGCAGGGCGGCATGGACTGTAGACAATATACTGTGTATTATTTGCGCTCCAATCACAGTGGAGGAAATGGAACGAATCATTGGCTCCATCTATTCCGATATAGACAGGAAACGGATGATCGAGTTGATCTACACCGGAAACGGAGGGGACCCTGCATTGGCTTCAGGGGAAGAGAAGCTGCACTACCGCTCTATTGAGGAGGCGCTGGAGGAATTTCAGCTGGATATTGCCGCCCCAAAATGGTTCCCGGAGCAGTTCGGGGAGCTGGAAGTGACCGGCACCGTCATGCCGGGTCAGAAGTCTATTTATGCCTGGGTGGAGACGGACCAAAAGGATTTTTTAGGCATCAGCTATGCAAAATACGGAGAGGGTATTCCTGGGACAGTCATTGAAAAGGACGGCAATTCCCCTGTTCTCTATGAGAGTGGAGGCGTCCGGCACTATCTCCTGACCGATCATAACTGGCGTAAGGCGGCCTGGATACAGGACGGGATTGAGTGCATCATCGGAGGAACCGTCACGGAAGAGGAGATGAAAAGAATCATTGACTCCATTTATCTCGACGGGGAAAAGGAGGCTCCCAGTGACGAGTACGCCGGCTTGTTACAGGCCGCTCTTGATGAGTGCGGAATTTCAGGGGAGTTTGTTCCAACCTGGTACCCGGAGGGGTTTGAGGCGTCTGAGCCGGAGATTATCCGCACGAGTCGGAGCGACATTGTGAACACGATGTTTCAAGATGCCGGAGAACGTTTTTTCAGCATAAGGATACATCGCTATCATTCGTCAGAAGATGTGGAATCATTTATATTTGAAAAGGATAAAACCCCTGTCGAACAGTATACTAGCGGCACGAAAACGGTTTACATACTGTCCAACAATGACACCATTACCACAACCTGGTCCGACGGATTGATCTTTGAAACGATATGTGGCAATCTCACGGTGGAAGAATTTAAAAAGATCATTGATTCCATTGATTCGTAGGCCCGGCCCGCTGGGGGAAAGGAGAAGCAGCCATGACTGAAAGAACCGGAAAACGCCTCACTATCGCGGTGCTGCCGGTCTGGATCGTCCTTCAGCTCTGCGCAAGCGTGGATATCGTGACACACAGCCTCTGCACGGTCTACTATCCCGGCAGGACCGCAGTTCTGACGGCGCTGTGGCTTTTGAGCCTGGCGGCGCTGGACGCGCTGGTGTACTTCTACGGCGGGCGGAGGCTGCTTTGGGAGCTGAAATGGTACTGGGGTACCTGCGGGGTGCTGCTTGCCGCGCTGTTCCTTGTAGGCAGGCCGATCCTCTTCGCCGTGCTGGTTTATGGAATCACGCCTTTCCCTCAGATGCTGCTGGCGTCCTATCTGCTGGTCGAGAAGGGACTGGGCCTGTCGGGGAAAGCCGCAGATACGACGGCCCTGGTCCTGACGGTGGCGCTGATTGCGGGACATTTTCTCTGGCTGCGCCGACTGGAGCGCCGTGCGGCGGAGGGAGAGGAATTACGGATATGAATGCGTGGGCCATGGATACTAAACAGAAAACTCTATAGTGAAAGGGGTAACTCATTATGCAAATTCAAAACTATTTCCGCGGTTATGTGAGCAGTGTTATCGCGCGGGACCAGGCGAAGTTTGAAAAATCTCCGGCAGTGAAAAAGGCCGCCCAAAAGGAGGCCCAGGCCGCTTTGTCGGACGATGTGGTGGCACAGATCAAGGAACACGCAAAAAAAGACGCCCAGGTAAATGTCTATATGCAGAAGGACTACATCCAGATGATCAACGCGCATAAGCAGCAGCGTGTGTCTCCGGACCGGCAGGATGCGATTTTCCGGGCAAACATGGCAATAAACAGTGCGGCCAGGGGGAAGGGGAGCCCCGACCTTCTCTCCATGATGCTTGGAAAGTATTCCATGAAGGCGTGGATCGGAGGGTTGGTGGATACCGCCGAAATCTATGCTCCCAATGGGGAAATGATTGCCGGTTATAACAGCAACGGCGGCTGGACGGAGATTTCTACGGAGGCTGAATATCAGTTTTTGCATCAGGCAGATCAAATCTACCACGATGCATTTCGGGAAGCCCGAGAGGAAATTAACGCCGCATCGAAAAGTCCCGCGCCGGAACCCGTCGGCGATACGACCTTTGACACGCGTGTGTAATCAGGAGGGAACAGTATGGTCAGCCCATTGTCAAACAGTACCAGCACCCCGGTAAAATGGGGGCAGAGCGCCAAGACCCAAAAGGCGGGAAAAAGGACCGCCGAAAGTGCTATGACCGACGGCTTTGTGGAGCAAATCAAGAAGCACGCAAAGGAAGATGCCCAGCGAGGTGTCTATATGTCGCCGGAATTTAACCAAATGCGGCTTGCACACATGAAACAGTGCGTATCCCCTGACCGCTCCGGGCCAAAGGCAGAGGTAATGTCCGCAATTCAGGCGGCGTTAAAGGAACCCCATCCTCTGCTCCAGGCGTTGGAGATCATGCTGGATAAACTGTCCGGGGGCGGCTCCGCGAACCTCAAAATCAGCGGAGTTCATCAGGCTGCTGAGGTGTTCGCTCCCAATGGAGAATCCATTGCGTTTTATAGCAGTAATAACGGATGGATGGACATTCAGACCAAGGAAGAGCACAAATATTACAGTGAAACGGCATCCGTATACTTGCAGGCGTACCGGGAGGCCCGCGCGGAGATGAAAGCCGCAGCGGAAGTCCCTGCGGCGGAATCCACCGCATCCTTTGATACACGCATATAAGAAAACAGAGCTTAACAGAAATCAAAGACTGAAAAAGTGATCCCATGGTGGGACATGATTCCTGCCCGGAATTGAATCTCACCATGGGATTTATGCTTGCTTTTTGCTATAAGGAGACGCCCTATGAACTTCATCAGAAAAACATGGCTGATTATGATTCTCTGCTTGCTTCTTACCGCCTGCGGCGCAGATTCGCCAACTGCCCCGACTGATCCACCGGAGGAACCGCCTGTGGAAACCACCGGGGAACCCGCCTCCGGCGTGATTTTTACTTACAACGGCAAGGACTACGATTTACAGGAGCGGGACCCCATGATCAATTCGATCATGGCGGAGACCCCGGTGGGCAGCATCATTGTAGTGGAAGGACACATCGGCCCCGATGCGGGTTATTATGGAATCTTTGACACGGAGACAGAGGCATTTGTGAAGGATATTGAAGGGGCTAACCTGTCCTGGAGAGACGATGACATCTCCACAGCGGCTTATAGCATCTGGTCCGAGATATACGGCTATGACGGCAATCTGCTGAAAAAGCTGGACCTGTCGGAATCCGAGTATATCAGCGGCCTCACATGGAAGGACAGCCGGCATCTGACGGTGGAGATTAGCTCTATCAACAGCGAAGCGCCGGAGACTTTGGAGATTGCAGTGGACGAGGGGGCACCGCAGTCCCCAAGGTCGGAGAAAATACGGCTGGATGGTGAAATCATTCCCTGGGAGCAGTTCCCCATCCCCGAGGCGGAGGCGTTCGGGCTTACAGGTAAGGATGCCAGTCTATATGAAGCCGCTGTCAGTCAGTTCAACCGTAATGAAACGCCGGAGTATTTCACTTCCGACGATGACCTGGACCTGATTCTGCCCTCCGCCAGCGTGTTTGGCAAATACTCAACAGACGAGGGCAATACCGTGTATGTTGTCAATTTCGTGAAATGCTTTTTCTATGATCTCGGAAGCGGGCTCGACGACCTGGACAATCCGGTTTATACATATGAATCCTTGAATAACCTGGCGTCCATTACTTTGGACCATGACGGAAAACTGGTTTCCTTTGATGAATTGGGCGATGGAAAAGACGATTCCGCCGTTTACCGATTCTGCGGTCCTTTGACAGATATTGCAGAAAAGCTCCTCGCTCCCGGCGGTTGGCCGGAAGAAAGCGCCCGTATTCCTGATACGGGCAGCTATGAGGAGATGCTGCAACAATACCTGAATTACTATTTCGAGAGATAGGCGCTTTGCTCAGCGGGGAGGTTTCTATGCACGATTTTATCGGTTTGATTTTCTATATGTTCCGGCGGGCGGTCCCTCCTGCTCTGATGGGTTTGGCCGCAGGCGCGGCGCTGCTTGTTCCGCTGAATCGGAAATGCCGCCGGGAAGGGGCGCGCTTTCCAAAGGGACAAGCCGCGGCGATTCTGCTTCTGCTGTGCTACCTGGGCGGGCTGGCCGCGGTCACGCTTATGGACCGCATGGGGAGCGGGATACGAATGCGCATGCCAAGCTGCATCTTAGCCAGGGCAATCCCGCCCTTCGCCGTGGTCCCATAGAGCCGCACGGCGAAGATCACCAAGGCGGCGAGGGCCACTAGAACCAGGGTATATTTCTGGAAGAAACCGCTCATGGCAATGAGGACCCTGGTGGGCCAGGGCAGGTCGATGCTCATGCCCTCGAACACCCCCACAAAGGTGGGCACGGCGTAAAGCATGATAATCGCCACCACCACCACCGCCACCAGAATGACGAACATGGGATAGGTCAGGGCGGACACCACGCTCTCATGGGTCTTGTTCATCCTCTCGAAGTAGTCCGCCATTCTCTGGAACGCCGCCTGTAAATCGCCGGATTCCTCCCCGGCCCGGACGGTTTCCCGGAAGGTGACGGGCAGGGACTTGGCCCCCCGCTGCTCCAGGCTGTAGCTTAGGGACCAGCCGTTGGACACGTCCTCGGACACCTGCCGGAGGAGGGCGGAGAGGTTCTTGTCCGGGCACTGCTCCGCCACCAAATCCACCGTCTGCACCAGGGGCAGGCCCGCCTTTAAGATGATGGCGAACTGCTGGCAGGTGAGGGACAGGCTTTTGGCGCTGATTTTCTGGAGCCTGGACAGGGGTCCCGGGCGGCGGACTTGGGGACCTCCTTGATGGAGAGGACGATTTCGCAGCTCTGGCGGATCTGGTTCACGGCGTCGGTGCGGCTGACGGCCTCCACCACGCCGGAGACTTTTTCCCCGCTGGCGTAAGCGCCCTCATATTTGTAGGTGGGCATACATTATCTCCCTTCGTCCCGCGTCTCTCGTCCCCCGCGGGGGTGGGGGTTACTCAAGGGGGAGCCTGCTCCCCCTTGAAGGAGGCGGAGGAAACGGAGCGGAATGGATGTTCGGCGAAGCCGGACGCAATGGAGCGGAGTTTTTGACGCCGGGGTCTCTCAGGGCGCTCTCGAAGGTCTCCTTGCTGATGGTCCCGGCGGCGTAGAGGGCGTTCAGGGCCTTGTCCATCAGGATGTTCCCCAGGGACCCGGTGGTCTGGATGGAGTTTGCGATCTGGGGGGTCTTGCCCTCCCGGATGAGGTTCCGGATGGCTCCGTCGGTCTTCATCACCTCACAGGCCAGCACCCGGCCCCCGCCCACCTTGGGCAGGAGCTGCTGGCTGAGAACGGCTTTTAAGGACATGGAGAGCTGGAGGCGGATCTGCTGCTGCCGCTCGGCGGGGAACACGTCCACAATGCGGTCAATGGAGTCGGCGGCGGAGTTGGTGTGGACGGTGCCGAAAACCAGGTGCCCCGTCTCGGCGGCGGTCAGCGCCGTCTCGATGGTCTCCAGGTCCCGCATCTCGCCCACGAGAATCACGTCCGGGTCCTCCCGCAAAGCGGCCCGGAGGCCGGTGGCGAAGCTCCCCGTGTCCCGGCCGATCTCCCGCTGGTTGATAACGCACTTTTCCGGGGTGTAGACGTATTCGATGGGGTCCTCCAGGGTGAGGATATGCTTGGCCTCATTGCGGTTGATTTGATTCAGCACCGCCGCCAGGGTGGTGGACTTGCCGGAGCCGGTCTCGCCGGTGATGAGCACCAGCCCCTGGCTGTAGGCGGGGAATTCGCCGACCACCTTGGGAAGGCCCAGCTCGGACAAGTCGGGAATGTGGTCGTTCAAAAGCCGGATGGCGGCGGACCAGGCCTCCTGCTGGCGGAAGAGGTTCACCCGGCAGCGGACCCCGGCGATGGTCAGCGCCAGGTCCAGCTCGCCCACGGCCTCCCCGTGGCGGATTTCAGACCCGGCCAGCTCCCGGGCGGCCACCAGGCAGTCGTCCGACGTCAGGGGCGCGCCCTCCATCTCCCGGATGGCGCCGTCCACCCGGTAGCGGGGGTTCAGGCCCCGGACCAGATGAATATCGGAGGCCCCGTCCTTCCGGGCCTTTTCTACGTATTCTTTAACACTCATAGATTTTCCTCCTCTTTATCCGCCGCCCAGGACCCGGTGGACCTCCTCGCTGGAGGTCACGCCGTCCAAAACCAGCTTGCGGCAGTTTTCCATGATGGGGTGAAAGTCCGCCTGATCCATAGCCGCCTCCAAATCCTTGAGGGAGCGGGAGTGGATGGCCCGCCGGATGGCGGGATTGACGGGAAGAATCTCAAAGACGCCGGTCCGGCCCCGGTAGCCGGTGCCGAAGCACTCGCCGCAGCCCGCGCCCCGGTAGAAGGTGTACTCTCCCGGGGGGAGGCCCAGGGCCTCCCGCTCCTCCGCCGAGGGGGCGTAGGGCTTTTTGCAGTGGGGGCAGACCTTGCGCAGCAGCCGCTGGGAGACGATGCCCTTCACCGCCCCGGCGATGAGGTAGGGCTCCACGCCGATGTCCAGCAGCCGGTCGATGGAGCTGACGGCGTTGTTGGTGTGGATGGTGGAGAGGACCAAATGTCCAGTCATGGCGGCCCGCATGGCGATCTCGGCGGTCTCGCCGTCCCGGATTTCGCCCACGGCGATGATGTCCGGGTCCTGGCGGAGGACGGAGCGGAGGACGCTGGCGAAGGTCAGGCCGGTTTTGTCGTTGATCTGGACCTGGCAGATGCCGTCGATGTGATATTCCACCGGGTCCTCCAGGGACACGAGGTTTACTTCCTCGCTTTTCAGGCGGTCAATCATAGCGTACAGGGTGGAGGTCTTGCCGGAGCCCGTGGGGCCCACCATGAGGATGACGCCCTCGGTGGCGTTGTCCACCAGCCGGCAGAACCGCTCCCGGTTGTCCCCCTCCAGGCCGATGCCCTCCAGGGTGGCAAGCTCCGGGGTCTTCCGCAGGAGGCGGATGACCACCTTCTCGCCGTGGATGGTGGGCAGGGTGGAGATACGCAGGTCCAGGCTCTCCTGGCGGACGGTGACGTTGGCCCGTCCGTCCTGGGGAATCAGCTTCTGGGCGATGTCCATCCGGGCCATGATCTTTAAGCGGGAGATGACGGAGCTCTGGAGCTCCCGGGGCACCGGGATGATGGCCCGGAGGGCCCCGTCGATGCGCATGCGGATGGTCATGCTGTCCTCGCCGGGCTCCATGTGGATGTCGGAGGCCCCTTCCGTACAGGCCCGGTCGATGATGGAGTTCACCAGCCGGATGGCCGGGGCGGCGTCCGCCTCGTCCTCGTCCACGGTCATGCTCTGGGGCTGGGCCGGGGCGGCGGCGCCGTACTGGCTGCCAAGGAGATCCCGCTGCATGTCCTCGATGGCCTGCATGGCCCCCTGGTTGCTGTAGAGGTTCTGGACCGCCCGCTCCACGGCGGCGGAGGCGGCGATGAGGGGAATGACCCGCCGCCGGGTGATGGCCCGGACCTCCTCAATGGCCACGAAGTTCAGGGGGTCCGCCATGGCCAGGTGCACGTCCGTCCGGGTGGCCCGGACCGGCACGGCCATGTGCTTTTTCGCCGCGCTCTTGGGCAGGAGCTGAGCCATTTCCGGCGGGATGGGGTAGGTGTTCAGGTCGATGAACTCCACGCCCAATTGGCTCATCAGCGTGTCAATGAGCTGCCGCTCGGTGATGAAGCCGTGGGTTTGCAGGATGGAGCCCAGGCGCTGGCCGGTGTCCTCCTGGAGCGCCAGGGCCTCATCCAGCTGGGCCTGGGTGATGCAGCCGCTGTTGACCAGCAGGTCGCCGAGTTTGACGTATTTCATGATGTCCCTTCTTTCTCGGGTGGGTTCAGGCAGCGGATAACCACGCCGCCCTCCGGCGTCTGGGCGCTGATGCCGCTGTCCTTCCAGGTGACCTTCAGATGCAAGGTGAAACAGGCCGCGTCCCGGTCATAGGTGATGTCCATGGCTTCGACCTGATAGTCTCCGTTTTTATAAGCGCCGCCACGGCCGTCTTTTTCCTTGGGCAGCAGCTCCTTGCCGCCGGCGTAGACCTGCCCGCTTTCCAAGGTGAGCCCGCGGCCGCCGTTGTAGGATTCCAGCGCGCCGTTCCCGGCGGTTTTGGTCTCGTGGGCGTAGCGCAACTCCCCGGCGATGGCGTCGGTGAGAGTGTTCAGCAAAAGCTGGGTTTCTGACTCCGCCGTGAGGTCGAAGTAGGTCTTCATGGCCACGCTGAGGCCCGTGTTCACCATCACGCAAAGCAGCATGAGGACGGCCACGGCGCAGAGCATTTCCACCAGGGAGAACCCGGCGCTGCTTTTCAGCTTCTTTTTCATCCGCCGCCTCCTGTCATGGCAAGGCCGGAAGAATCCGATCCGGGCAGCGGGTCTAGGGCGTAGGAGAGCAGGCGCGGGGTGCCGTAGAAATGGAGCCCATGCTCACTTTCGCCGGCGGCAGCGGGGATGGTCACGGCAGAACCGTCCTTGCTTAGGATGGTTATTGCGGTTCCGCCGGACAGGCCGCTGTAAATATCCGTCTCCAAGGAGCCGCCGGGGACCTTGCTCTGCCGTTCCGCCTTGGAGAGAGCCGTGTAGTAGTCTTCGTCCGCCGCCTGGGCCTGGAGGCCGATGCTGGTGGAGGCTGAAACGGCCCCCAGGAGCAGCATGACGGAAAGCGCGCAGATCAGTACGGAGGCCAGCACCTCCACCAGGGTCTCGCCCCGGGAGTTTCGCAGCTTCTCGCTCATCCGTCTGCCGCCTCCTTCTTGATTTCCCGGGTAATCCAGTCCAGCCGCCAGGTTACGGCCGGATCGGTTTGCTCCGTTGGGACAATCTCCGGGTTTTCGAATTGAACGGTGATATTGTCCCCGGTGGTGGGGCCATCCTTTGGCAGCCGGTCCGCCTCCTCGGGATATCCAAGCTCAGGCGTATTGACGGCGGTGAGCTCCGCCTCCATGACGTAGGTGGGATCGCCGGAGGTTCCGGGGTCCAGCCACGCCTTCAGATGGATGCGGCGGCTTTGCGACATGTCGGCGCTCACCTTAACCGTTTCGAATTGCTCCTCAATACCGGCGGCGTCAGATAGCTTACGGCGGTGTAAACGTTGGCGCCGCTTACGGTTCCGGAGACATTGAACAGCCCGGCGGCCTTGGATCCGAATCCCATATCGGCGCAGTCAATAAACCCGGCGGCATAGACGTTTGTCAAGGCGGAGCCCTTGCTGGTTCCGCCGTCCTTGCACTTGCCGATGAGCCCGGCGGCATAGGTTTCTCCCTTGAGGTAGCAGTCCGCGTAAGAGGTATCGACGTTTACCGTATGCTGGGCATTGCCCACCAGGCCCCCGGCGATGGTCCCGCTGATCAGGGAAGCCGCCAGGCTCTTCGAGATGGCAGTGGTCCCGCTTTTGCCGGACAGCTCGCCCGCCAGGCCTCCCGCGTTTGTGCCGTGGAGGATTTCGCCGTATTGATAGGGATTGCTCTTCTGGTCGCTGCCCAGCAGGCTGCGGAAGGTGACGTGTACCTTCAGCAGGTCCCCGTTCTCAACCTCCACCAGGACCTCCGGCGCGGGCAGGGGGGTGTAGGGAGTTCTGGCCTCCTGCTCGCCGCCGTAGTAGCCCAGCATGGGGCCGCTGTCGGGGCGCATCCGCTTATCCCGGTTCCCGGCGATGCTGAGGGCGTAATGAATATCTTGAATGTCCGGCCCCTCCGTATAGAACACGTCGGTGACGGCCCCGCTGGCGGTGTCATAGACAATGTAGAACTGCCCGTTCAAAAGCGCGGGATCGATGGCCCCGCCGGTCAGAAGCCCCAGGGCGGCGGCGGTGTCTTTTGCAACATAGACGAAAACCTGCTGCTCCCCGCCCTCGGCCAGGGTCTGCGCGCCGCCGCCTGTCAGCGCCTTTTCCAGCTGGCCGCTGCCGCCCAGCAGCACGGCCCGGTTCTCCGCGGCCATGTAGATATCCCGGGCGGCATTGTCCAGCTCGGTGATTTTGAGATAGTCCCGGTAGTAGGCCGCCGCCACGGCGGAGAGGCTCAGCAGGATCACCAGGATTGCCACCACGGCCAAAGTCTCCACCAGGGAGAAGCCGCGGCTTCCTTTGTTTTCAAAGCGTTGGACCATGTTTGCACCTCAATCCGTGTGTCTGACGGCAAAACTTTAGTGTATATCCGAATCGGATATGAAAAGCATTTTAACATATCCGAATCGGATATACAATAACTTTACTGGAAAAAGTAAGCAGAAAAAGCAAGCGGGATTGCTTGGACGCTGTTTTGAGAGGGGGGCGCTTATGGAGCTGGATTATCAGGCTATCGGCGTGCGCATCCGCCGTTTGCGCAAAGAGCGGGGGCTGACCCAGCAGACACTGGCGGAAATGTCCGGCCAGGAGCCGTCCAATATCTCCCATATCGAGCGGGGGGCCACAAAGCTCAGCCTTCCCACCCTGGTCAGCGTGGCCAACGCCCTGGAGGTGACGGTGGATCAGATTCTATGCGACAGCCTGCCCGCCTCCCGGTCCGTCTTCGAGACGGAGGCGGCCCATATTTTATCGGACTGTTCCCACCTGGAGCTGAAGATTATCACGGAGACCATCCGCACGCTGAAGGAGAATCTGCGGCGGCTGAAGCTCAGCGAGTGACCCTCAGTCGGACTGCGCCCGGGGCCAGCAGCAGACCCCCACGTCCAGGGAGATGTGCTCCCGGAGGTGGAAGTTGGCGTACCGGCAGAACCAGCAGCCGCTGCCGCAGGCCAGGCCCACCGTCCGCACGGTGAAGGCGGGGCAGCGCTGTGCCGGCCAGACGTTATAGCCGGTCATGGGCTTGCGGAGGGCCCGGGACTTTGCCGGTTCTCTCAGAAGATGGGTCTTTGGTTCCATCTGCGGCCTGCCTTTCTTCAGCGGTTGGAAGGGAAGCGTGCTTTCCGGATTGTGGGTGGAGCCGCGGGGCGTTTCCCGGCGGCCCGTTTTCCGAGCCTCTCCAAAACAGCTTGACAAATTCCGGGAGGGCGTGCTATGTTCATTGTAGCAGGAAACCCTTCGAATTTGATACTTTGCGTAAATTTGGTTTGATTTTGCGCGGAATTTGCACAGGGGGAGGCGGAGGCTTATATGATTAAACTGGCGCTGTGCGACGACGAGGCGGAGCAGCGGGAAGCGGTTGGAAAGCTTTTGCGGGAATACGCGGCCGCCAGGCCCTCCCTGGCGGTAAAGATGTCGGTATTCTCCTCGGGCCGCGACCTGCTGGCGGCGGCGGAGGAGTGCGGCGGCTTTGACCTTTACGTGCTGGACATCGTGATGCCGGAGCTCAGCGGCATCGAACTGGGCGTACGGCTGCGGGAGCTGCACAGCGGCGGGGCGATCATCTATCTGACCATCTCGCCCGAGTACGCCGTGGATTCTTACGCGGCCCGGGCGTTCTACTACCTCATGAAGCCGGCCCAGCCGGACAAGCTCTTCCAGGTGCTGGACCAGGCTGTGGCGGCGCTGGAAAAGCAGCGGGCCGCCTGTGTGACGGTCCGCACGAAGGATGGTCTGGAGCGGCTGCGGCTGGATGAAATTGTCTACGCCGAGCTGGTGGGCCGTGCGGTGCGCTACCACCTGGCGGACGGGACCGGCCTGAACAGCGTGACGGTGCGCGGCCCCTTCCAGGAGGAGACGGCGCCTCTGCTGGCGGACCCGAGATTCTTCCTCAGCGGGGCCAGCTTTGCGGTGAACCTGTTTTACGTCACCGCGGTGGAGCGGGGGTACCTCCGCATGGATGGCGGAGCCCGGGTCCCCCTGGCCCGGGGGCTGGCCGCCCTGGCAAAGCGCCGGTGGAGCGATTACTGGCTGAATGCCTCGGGAGGTGAAGGGCTGTGACGGCTTTGCGGGATATTTCCCAGCTCTGGGCGATGGCGCATGTTCTGGTTGTGTTTCTTTTGCTGTTTGAGCCGCGCCGCCCCTGGCGGCCTACGATTGCGATCTGTGTATCCGGTGCGGTCGTGATGAGCGTGGTGACCCTTGCGGCGGCGGCTGTCCTGGGGGTGCCTCCCTTTGCGCTCATCTTTTTCACCTGTTCACTGCCCAGCATGGCCCTGTTTTTCTGGATTTCCAAGTACCGGAATGGGAGGTTCTTCTTCCTCTTTTGCCTGTCGGATACCATGTGCATTTGGCTGATCCAGGTGACGAGCTTGCTGGACCGGCTGGTGGGAGGCGAGTATGCGGTGATGTTTGCTGGCCGCCTGATCCTCTTCCCCCTGGCGGAGTGGTTTATCTGGAAACAGCTGCGCCGCCCCTATCAGGAGCTTCAGCGGAAGCTGGAACGGGGCTGGTGGCTGTTTTCCCTCATTGGACTGCTTTACTATCTGATGCTCGTCATGGTGTCCATTCCCGTGGATGATCCGATGCCCGGCTGGAGGGGCCTTCTGCTTTTGCTGCTGGTGCTGGCGCTGATGCCCCTGACCTACATTTCCATTCTCCACTCCCTCTGGCGGCAGATGCGGATGTATGAAAACACCCGTCTGATGGAGGTCCAGCGGAAGGATTACGACGCCCTGTGCCAGAAGATGGAGGTGGGGCGCATTTACCGCCACGACATGCGCCACCATCTGGCCGCCGTGGAGGGCCTGCTCCAGCAGGGGGACAATGGGGGAGCGCTGAACTATGTCCGTTCCCTCAGCGGCGGACTGGAGGAGCTGGCGGAGCCGGTCCGCTGCGCCAACTCCGCCGTCAACGCGGTGCTGACGGCCTATATCGTCCAGGCCGGCAACGAAGGCTGCACCGCGGAGACGAAGCTCCGGGTTCCGGAAACGCTCCCCTTTGAGGAGACGGATATCTGCGTCATCCTGGCCAACGCCCTGGAAAACGCCGTCCACGCCTGTCAGGAGCTGCCGGAGGACCGGCGGCGGATCGGCGTGGAGCTGGAGCTGACGGAAAATCAGCGGCTGCTGATCTCGGTGGAGAACCCCTGGCCTTATCCGGTGGCCTTTGGACCGGACGGACTGCCGGAGAGCCCGAAGCGGGAGGGCCACGGCCTGGGCCTCCAGAGCGTGAAGCGGGTGACGGAGAAGTACGGCGGTCTTTTCCGGTGTCAGTGGGAGGAAGGGCGCTTTTTGTTCCGAACGGTGCTGATGCCGCCTGCCGGACCGGCGGCTCCCAAGGAAACCCGCGGCCCAAGCTGGGCGGCTCCGGTGGTTTGGGCCGCGCTGGCGTTCCTGCTTGCGATGAACCTTCTTCCGGCATTGGCGGACACCTTGGAGGAGCTTCCGCTGGTGGGCAGACTGTTTCTGGCCCTGGACTGGCGGACCTATGCCCTGATATTCGGGGGAAATTGACCGGCCCGGTCTGACTGCTGTGTTTTTGACCAAAATCCCCGGCTTTTTTGGGTGCTTTTGCAATGGACTTTTTGCCGGAACGGGTGTACAATCAGCTTGATTCAAACATATAAAGAAGGGAGCAGCCACAATTATGCTGAGTGAAAAGGTCGCCGCCCTGCTGAACGAGCAGGTCAACAAGGAGTTCTACTCCGCCTACCTGTACCTGGACTTCTCCAATTACTTCGAGGCCCGGGGCTTGGACGGCTTCGCCAACTGGTACAAGATTCAGGCCCAGGAGGAGCGGGATCACGCCATGCTGTTCTACCAGTACCTCCACAACAACAACGCCAAAGTCACCCTGGGGGCCATTGCCCAGCCGGACAAGGTGCTGGACAGCGACATGACTGTGCTGAAGGCGGGGCTGGAGCATGAGATCTATGTCACCGGCCTCATCAACACCATCTACGCCGCCGCCTATGAGGAGAAGGACTTCCGTACCATGCAGTTCCTGGACTGGTTTGTCAAGGAGCAGGGCGAGGAGGAGGACAACGCCAACGACCTGATCTCCAAGATGGAGCTTTTCGGCTCCGATCCCAAGAGCCTGTACATGCTCAACAGCGAGCTGGCGGGCCGCGTTTACAACGCGCCGTCCCTGGTGCTGTAAGCCCTGGTTAAAACAAAGAAAACGAGGCCCGGAGGAATTTCCTCCGGGCCTCGCTTTCATAGAGTCCATGGATTCACTTGTCCAGCTTGGCATTGCACTTCGCCAGGAATTTCTCGTTTCCAATGATGGCCCGGGTGTGGGCCCCCTTGCCGATGGGCCCCTTTTCGTCCCAGGCGGAAACCTGAAAGTCCACCATCCGGCCGTTTTCCGACACGGCGGTGATCTCCGCCTCGGCATAGACCTTCATGCCCACGGGAGTAGGGGCGTCGTGGCTGATGTCCAAATGGGTGCCCACGCTGCCCTGGCCCTCTTCCAGGAAGGTCTGGAGAGCCGTCATGGCGGCGTTTTCCATCATGGCGGCCATAAAGGGCGTGCCGAACACCGGCAGGGCCCCGGAGCCGATGGCCCCGGCGGTGAGCTCCCGGGTGACGGTCTGCTCTAGGCGGCATTTCGTTCCGATCAAAATCATGGGGGAGTCCTCCTTAAATACCCAATTCCGTCCAAAGGTCGTTGTAGAGCTTCCGGGTTTCCAGGGGCAGGACCAGATAGGCCTCGCAGCGGTCCAGCACTTCCTGCGGCGCGGCGATGATGTCATAGGCCTCCTGGCCCAGCTCCTCCCCGTAGAGCTCCTCGTAGTAGGCGGGATACTGCTCCAGCGCCTCCTGGTTGGGAGAGGCGTACCAGAGGTAGTCCATGTTGGCGAGGTTCGCCTCGGTGGAGGCGATGAAGTTGATCCACGCCATGGCCTCCTCATAGTTGGGGGCGTTTTTCAGCACGCACATGGCGTCCATAAACCAGTTGGAGCCCTCCTCGGGAACCACGAAGGCCAGATCCTCGTTGTTTTCCAGCATGGTGAGGTAGTCCCCGGCGTAGTACACGCCGATGGCGGCGTTGCCGCCCTCCAGCTTTTGGAAGATCTCGTCCATGACGAAGGACTGGTATACCCCCCGGTTCTTGGCGTCCTTGAGGAGCTGGAACGCCTCCCGGAGCTCCGACTCGTCGGTGGTGTTCAGGGAGTAGCCCAGGTAGCTCAGGGCCGTGGCCATGGCGTCCCGGGAATTGCGGAACATCAGCACGTTTCCGGCATAGCGGTCGTCGAATAGGGCGGACCAGCTGGTGATGGGCTCCTCCACCATGGAAGTGTTGTAGATGATGCCCACGGTGCCCCAGGCGTAGGGGACGGTGTAGCGCTCCTGGGGGTCATAGGTCAGGCCCTTGAAGCGGTCTGAAATCAGGCCGTAGTTGGGAATCCGGCTATAGTCCAGCTCCGCCAGCATGTCCTCCTCAATGAGCTGGGAGATCATGTAGTCGGAGGGGACGATGACGTCATAGTCCCCCGCTCCGCTTTTCAGAAGAGAGTATAGGGCCTCGTTGCTTTCGGCGGTCTGGTAGTTGACGGCGATGCCGGTTTCCTCTTCAAACTGGGTGATGAGGTCCTCGTCAATATACTCGCCCCAGCTGCACACGTTCACCACCGGCTGGGCGTTGGTGGCTCCGGTGAGGAGGACAACCGCGATGAGGAAGGAGGCGGTCAGAACCACCGCCGCCCCCCGGCGGAAGACCCGCCCCTTGGGAGTGTCCAGCATTTGGGTCAGCTTCCGGGAGATGGGGCGGCGCTCCTCGCCGCTGCGCTCCGCCCGGGCCTCCCGGAGGTTTACAATCACCAGCAGGGCCAGCACCGTCACAAAGAGCAGGGTGGACACGGCGTTGATCTCCGGCGTTACCCGCTTTTTCGTCATGCCGTAGATGGTCATGGCCAGGGTGGAGCTGGAGGACCCGGCGGTGAAATAGCTGATGATGAAATCGTCCACGCTCATGGTGAAGGCCGTCAGGGCCCCGGAGGCGATGCCGGGCTTGATCTCCGGCAGGATCACCTTCCAGAACGCCTGCATCCAGGTGCAGCCCAGGTCCTGGGCGGCGTCCACCAGGTTCTTGTCCATCTGCCGGAGCTTGGGGCCCACGGAGAGGATCACATAGGGGATGTTAAAGGTGACGTGGGCAATGAGCAATGTGCCGAAGCCCAGGGTCAGCCGCTCCGGCAGGACCACCACGCGCTGGACGCTGTTGAACCAAACGGAGAAGTCGCCCCAGAAGGTGAAAAAGGCGACGAAAAACAGGCACATGGCCACGCCCGTCACAATGTCGGCGTTCATCATAGGGATGCTGTTGACCGTGTTCAGCGCCGTCCGGGTCCGCCGCCGGAGGCTGTAAAAGCCGATGGCGGCGAAGGTCCCCGCCACAGTGGCGATGGCGGTTGCCAGCAGGGAGACCAGGAGCGTGGTGTACACGCTGCGCATAATGAGCCGGTTCTGGAACAGGGATTTGTACCAGTCCAGGGAAAAGCCGGTCCAGACGATGTTGCTGTTGCCTTTGTTGAAGGAGAAGACAATCAGCAGAAAAATGGGCGCGTAGAGGAACAGGAAGACCAGGGCCATCAGGGCCCGGCTGCCCAGGCGGTTTCGTCTTTTCATAGGATCACCGCCTGTTCCTCGCCCTCGCCGAAGCGGTTCATGACCACCATGCAGACGACGACGATGACCATCATCACCAGGGAGATGGCGGCCCCCAGCTGGGGATTGTAGGCCCCGCCCAGGAACTGCTGCTCGATCAGGTCCCCCAGCAGAAGATCCGTCCCGCCGCCCAGCATCTTGCTGATGGCGAAGGTGGAGACGGAGGGGACGAAGACCATGGTGATGCCGGAGAGAACCCCCGGCAGGGAAAGGGGCAGAATGACCCGGCGGAACACGTTCACGCCGTCCGCCCCCAGGTCCCGGGCGGCCTCTACCAGGGAGCCGTCCAGCTTGACGATAACGGAGTAGATGGGCAGAATCATGAAGGGCAGGTAGTTGTATACCATGCCCAGCACCACCGCCCCCTGGGTGTTCATCATGGGGAAGTACTCCAGGCTGGTGCCGAAGAGGCTGTTGTACAGGCTGAGGAGGCCGGTCTTTTGAAAGACCTGGTTCAAAAGCCCGTTATTCTCCAGAATGGACATCCAGGAGTAGGTCCGAAGCAGGAAGTTGATCCACATGGGCAGCATGATAAGCACCATGGCCGCCCGCTGGAAGCGCTCGCCCTCCCGGCTCATCATATAGCTCACCGGGTAGCCGATAACCAGGCAGATCAGCGTGGCGATGAGGGCCAGCTTGAAGGACCGGCCAAAGACCACGGCGTAGGTGCCCATCTTGGAGAAGTTCTCCAGGGTGAAGCCGCCCAGGTCGTTGGAAAAGGCGTAGACCACCACCAGCACGATGGGGGCTACCACGAAAAGGGCCATCCAGATAACATAGGGGATGGCGAATCGGGAGAGCTTAGGCTTCATCTCCGCCCTCCTCCGGTTCCACCGTGTCCAGCTCGTCGTACTCGTCGGAGAAGGAGGAGTAGTCGCCGTACAGGCCGGAGTACCGGCTTTTTTTCATGACGTGGATGCCGTCGGGATCGATTTTGATGCCGATGCGGGCCCCCACGGGGGAGTGGTCCGTGGTCTGAATCAGCCACTTGAAGCCCCGGAAGTCCACAATGATGTCATACTGCATCCCCTTAAAGGTGACGTTGGTGACGGTGCCCGTCAATTGCCCCTGCTCCACGGGGACGATGTCGATGTCCTCGGGCCGGATGACCACGTCCACCGGCTCGTTTTCGGAAAAGCCCCCGTCCAGGCAGGGGAACTGGCGGCCGTACATCTGGACCAGCCTGTCTTGGACCATGACGCCGTCGATGATGTTGGATTCCCCGATGAAGTCCGCCACAAAGGCGTTTTTCGGCTCGTTGTAAATATCCTCGGGGGTGCCGATCTGCTGGATGGTGCCCTTGTCCATGACCACGATGGTGTCGGACATGGTCAGGGCTTCCTCCTGATCGTGGGTGACATATATAAAGGTGATGCCCACCTGCTGCTGGATGCGTTTGAGCTCGATCTGCATGTCCTTGCGGAGCTTGAGATCGAGGGCCCCAAGGGGTTCGTCCAGAAGCAGCACCTTGGGCCGGTTTACCAGCGCCCGGGCGATGGCCACCCGCTGCTGCTGGCCGCCGGAAAGGGCGTCCGTCCGCCGGTTTTCAAAGCCCTTCAAACTCACGGCCTCCAGCATCTCCAGGACGCGCTGCCGGATTTCCTCCTCCGGGAGCTTCGTCTTCCGCTTGGGGTCCGAAGGGTCCGGCCTTCGCTGCATCCGAAGGCCGAAAGCGACGTTTTCAAAGACGTTCAGATGAGGGAAAAGCGCGTACTTCTGAAACACCGTGTTGATCTGCCGCTTGTAGGGCGGGACATCGTTAATCCTCACACCGTCGAAGAGGACGTCTCCCGACAGTGGTGCCGTGAAGCCGCCGATAATCCGCAGCGAGGTGCTCTTGCCGCACCCGCTGGGCCCTAGCAGTGTGAGGAATTCCTTGTCATTGATATAAAGGTTTAAGTGATCGAGAACCAGCTCGTCGTCGTACGCCATGCAGAGATCCCGCAGGCGAATCAACTCTTTGGACATGTATCCTCCCCCGTTTCTTTTCTTGAAAGAAAAGAAACAAAAGAACTTTCGCGCGCTACGGGGTCTGGTGGTTGATTTAGCCGAAGCGACGGCAACCAAGCGCGGTTTATTCCTTGTAACTCTTCTTTCCATCGCTTGAGATTTGAATTTCCGTCGAAATTCAGCGATACCTGCATGATAACGGAAGCGACCTGAAATGTCAAGGGAATTGTTGGACGGGGACTATTGATTTTTTTACAGTAGTTTCCTTGACTTTTGCCGGGCAGGGAAGTATACTGAAAAAAACGGCTACTGAGAAATTTACAGTAGTGCCGAAAGGAGCGGTTTTATGGGTTGGGATTATCTCTCCCGGCTGAGCCGGGCGGCGCGGTGGTATCTGCCTCCGGCGGAGGCGGCGGAGGTGCTGGAGGACTACCGGGAAATCGTGGCGGGCAGGTCGGAAGAGGAGCTGCGGCGGGACCTGGGGACGCCCCGAGCGGCAATGCGCCAATTGGCCCAGCCGAAGGCTTACCGCCAGTGGCTGGCGGTATTTGGGACACTATCGGTCTGCTTACTTTTGCCTATGGTGGATGTGGTTGAGACAGAGTTTTCAATGCTGCTGTTTGAGCTGTCCAGAGATGGGCGTTTTTTGACAAATGGCGTCTCGGTGACCTCTCAGCTTACCGTGCTGCTGTTTCCCGCCGGGGCAGTTCTGTCCTTTGTCTGGTTTCGACGCACTGGTGAAAAGGGGAAAGCGTTGCCCAGGAGGATTCTGATATTGCTGTCCATCCTGCTTCTGGGAATGACATGGGTGTGTTTTTTGGCGTGGACGATCCTGACGGAACAGTGGGACGTGCTCAATTTCCTGTTTCCCCAATATGGGTACACAGTAACCCAGGTGTTGGCCCTGGATATCCTAGTTGCGGAAGCGGCAGGAATGGCTGGCCTGATAAAAGCCCGCCTGGGGGACCGCCGCTGGCTGGCGGTGTATATGATGAGTCTGGCCGGGGCCGGGCTGGCTATCTTCCTCTGGAGGATGCTGACCTGTATGAGCTATGACCCCAGCGCCAACTGGCAGTTCCCCTATTGGATACGGCTTGTGTTCATCACCCTCGTGGGCCTCCTTGGAACGGGGGTATCCCTATGCTGAAAAAAGACCTCCTGGAGCTCTGCCTCCTCCACCTGATGGCCCAGGGGGACCAGTACGGCTATGAGCTCCTGCGCCAGCTCCACGGGGTGTTTCCGGATACCCAGGAAAGCGCCATTTACGCCATTCTCCGGGGCCTATGCCGGGAGGGGTATACGGAGCGTTACCAGGGGGAGACCTCCGGCGGCCCGGCGAGGAAGTACTACCGCCTGACGGAGGCGGGCAAAGCCCGCCATGCCGCCCTGTTGGAGACCTGGCGGGAGACCCGGGACGCTTTGACGGCCCTGGGCATCGAATAGGAAAAGCCCGCCCATATGGGCGGGCTTTTTAATCATGGGGGAAATACTTCTCTTGAAATGGCACATCCTCAACCATAAACTCCCGTCCCCGGAGATAGTTCAGCGCCCCCGCGTCCGTGGGGAACGGGAACCCCAGCTTATAGGCGTACAGCGCCTGCCGGGTCTCCAGGTACTTCCGGTTCACGGCCCCGTTTCCATATTTCCCGTCTCCCAGCAGCGGGCAGCCGATTTCCGCCATAGACGCCCGAATCTGGTGGGTCCGCCCCGTCAGCAGACGGCACTCCACCAGGGACAGCTCTCCCCGGGTTTCCAGGGTCCGGTACAGCGTGGCGGCGGACTTCCCCCCGGGGACGGGACGGCGGTAGAAGGCCACCTGCTTTTTCGCCTCGTCTTTTAATAGAAAGCCCTCGATCTTCCCCTCCGCCGGACGGGGGCGGCCCACCGTCACGCAGAGATAGGATTTCTCCAGCTCGTGGGCCCGGATTTTCTCGTTGAGTATCCGCAGGGTTTCCGCGTTTTTGGCGGCAATGACCATGCCTCCGGTGTTCCGGTCGATGCGGTTGCACAGGGCCGGAGCGAAGGCATGCTCGTCCCGGGGGCTCCACTCCCGCTTTTGATAGAGGTACGCCTGGATGTGGTTGATGAGGGTGTTGACCTTTTCCGTCTCGTCGGCGTGGACCACCAGGCCGGGGCGCTTGTCCACCAGGAGGAGGTTTTCATCCTCATAGACGATGCTCAGCCGGGGCTGGAAGATGGAGAGGAAGAGATTTTCCTCTTTGGGCTTGTCAAAGAACTCGTCGTTGATGTATAATTGCAGAATATCCCCCGCCTGGAGGCGGGCGTCCCTCTTGGAGCCCTTGCCGTTGACCTTCACCCGCTTGAGGCGGATGTATTTTTGCAGCAGGGCAGGGGGGAGGAGGGGCAGATTCTTGGCGACAAAACGGTCCAAACGCTGCCCGGCGTCGTTTTTTCCGATGGTGAGCTCCCGCATGGCGGACCTCCTGAAAGCGTTTTGTCCATCATACCCGTTTTGCGGGAAAATGTAAAGAATATTAAAGAGGAAAGCGGAGACGGAGAACCTGGGCGCGGCCCTTCCATGGCTTGCGCTGGGCTTGCCGGCGGGATGAGATAATCGATAGAAGACGGTAAGGCGGCGGGGGTCCCCGCCGGAGAAGGAGGAAGAACCATGAGGGAAGTGAGCGCGGAAACCCTGCTGGCCGCCATTCAGGATGGGAAGCCTTGGCTGGCCCGGTTTACCGGGAAGGAATTTGACAAGGCGTATCAGGAGTACCGGGAGCGGTACGCCGCCCTCTTCCGGGAGGCGGCGCTGGCGGACGGAGAGGAGGGCATCGAGGCTCTGGCGGAGGTTCTGCTGGACGGCCTGGCGGAGGGCTGGAAACGGCAGAAGCCCTGGAACCGCTCCTTGGCCATGCTGAACGACAAGCAGATGATTGTCTGCTTCCTGGGCCCCATGCTGATGGAGGACCCGGTCTGCGCCCCGCTGGAGGAAAAGCTCCGGGAGGGCTGGGCCGCCCGGTGGCCTAAGGAGGCGTATAAGACCCCCTCCCTGGCGAAGCTCCGCAAGGGCTTTCGGCCCACGTTCCTGGGGATCACCCTGCCCTTTGGGGGCAGAGACGAGGAAGAATAAAAAAGAGGGCAAAAAACGAAAAAATTGTTTGACATTGGCGGGACCATCCTTTATAATACGTAAGGTATCGTTGCGAGGTAGCTTATGGTAATTGATGTAAGACCCATACTCCACACCCCTGGCAAGCGGCTGGACTTCCGGTTTGAGCTGGACCTGTCCGGCCTGGAGTTCGACGGACGAAGGCCCGTTTCCCGTCCGGTGGCGGTGGAGGGAGAGATCCGCAACACGGCGGACCTGCTGGAGCTGGAGCTGACGGCCCGGACCACGCTGGACGCGGTCTGCGACCGCTGTGGGAAGGAGTTTTCCCTGGAAAAGGAGATCTCCTATGGCTGTATGCTGGCAGAGGAGCTCCAGAACGAGGAGAGCGACGAGATCGTCCTGCTGGAGGACGGAAAGACGGACGCGGGCGACCTGGCCCGGACGGCCTTCATCCTCGGCATGGACAGCAAAATTTTGTGTTCGGAAGATTGCAAGGGACTGTGCCCCCGGTGCGGCGCCGATTTGAATCTCGGCCCCTGCTCCTGTAAGAGGGAACCGGACCCCCGGCTGGCGGCCCTGGCAAGCCTTTTGGATAAGAAATAACGAGAAGCGCTCCGCGCCTTTTTGTATGAGTAGGAGGTGTCACAATGGCAGTACCCAAGGGTAAAGTATCCAAAGCGAGAAGGGACAAGCGGCGCAGCTCCACCTGGAAGCTGACGGCCCCCAATCTGGTCGTGTGCCCGAAATGCGGTGCGATGCACCTGCCCCACAGAATGTGCCAGGAGTGCGGTACTTACAACGGCCGGGAGATCAAGGTCGTGAAGTCCGTCGTCTCGAAGTAAGTTCTGTTGGATCAAGAGAGAGGAGTTTGTCTCCCCTCTCTTTTTTCTTAAAGGAGAAAGGAGAATGCCCTATGCGTTCCACCAAGCGTCCCCGGCGGCCGGTCCGCCGTTACCGCTCTTTGCTGTTCCCCGGCATCGCCCTGCTGGCGGTGTTCCTGTTTTGGGCGGCTTTCCTGCCGCCGGGGATTTGAACCCGGCATCCGGAGTGGAAAGGGGGGAAAGGCCCGCCCCGCGCAAGAATGCCGCTAAAAATGACCGTTCAGAGCGTTTAAAAACCATGATCTTCATTATTTGAGCCGCTTTTTTAGAGCCTGCCGGGCATGAGGGGAATATCTGAAGTCCAAAGAAGGACCGCCTCGGAACGATGTTCCGAGACGGTCCTTCCTGCTTGAAGAGAGGCGGGGAGACTGCGGCGGGATGAAGCCCTTCACGCCATCTGGGACACCGCCACGAATACATTGGAGATCTCATACCAGACGGCGAAGTCCACACTTCCCGTCTGGGGCAGGTGGAAGATTTTCTGGAACTCCGTCACCGCCGCCTGGGTGGCGGGGCCATAGACGCCGTCCGCCGGGATCTTGGGAATGGCGGGGAAATTGTCCGCGATGCGGTTGAGCTGGACTTGAATGGTCCGCACCGCTTCCCCCTCGCTGCCCAGGGTCAGCACCTCCCCGCCGTAGGACAGGGGGACGCCCTCCACCTTCTCCGCGCTTTTGAGGTAGATTTCCGAGCCGTAGTACTTTTTCAGGATGCTCACCGCGTCCCAGCCCTGCTCCCCAAGCGCTTGAGAGCCCCACTGGCTCAGACCGCTGCACTGTGTCCGCCGCCCGTCGCAGTACTGGGTGAACAGGGGCTGGGCGATGCCCTCCTTGGTGACGTAGGTGGTGAAGAGATCGTCCACCACCACGCCGATCTCCTCGAAGATGGTCCGCCCGTGGGAGTAGGACTGGTCGAAAGCCGTGGAGCTGGTGACGGTGAAGTCATAGCCTTTTCCCCGGTACCACTCTGTGTAGACCCGGTTTAGAGTAAAGGAAGTAATGGCCAGCACGTTGGCCTTAATGGCCTCCGTCCGCCAGGTGGAGTAGATTTCACTGCACGCCACGTTTTTCACGTAGTCCTTGAACCGGACCCAGTAATTCCGGGCGGACGCGTCCTCGGGCCGCCCGTCGTGGACCACCACAAACTCCGGGATCACCGGCTCCGGCAGGACGACCAGTCCCTCCGGCTCCGGCAGGGGCTTGACCTCTGCCTCCTCCGGGCGGCTGGAGGGCTCCCCCCACAGGGCGTGAGGGGCTAAGAGCACATTGTGTACATTGAAGCCCCCGGACCGGGCCGGGGCTAGGGGGGCCCGCTGGATGGACCGCCCGGCGGGCAGCAGTTCCACCCCGCCCAGGTGGAGGGTCTCCCGCTCCGGGGCGAAGACGGTGACGTTGTAGACGGCGTAGGGCCGCTGCTCCGCTGCCCCCTCCTCCACAGACCACTCCATGGGGGGCGCGGGCAGCTCGATAAAGGGCGTCTGGCCCGAGGCGTCGGTGGCCGCTTCCTCCAGCACCCTGCCGTCCGTGGGGTCCGTAATGCGGACCCGGGCCTCTGGGATAGGGTCCGGGGTCTCCCCGGCCGTGACAAAGATCTGCAAGCTGCCCTTGTCCGTATAAGTTGGATTCATAAGGCTGCTCCTCCTTTCCGTATACTATCCTATGCGGGCGGGGCATTCCGGACACCGCCCAAAGCATCGGGACAGGAGGGCTGTATGGAATACATCATCAAATACACGGGGGATATCCTCTCCCTGGGCTATCCCACGGAGCTGCTGGACGCCCAGTTTGCCATCATGGAGCTGGAGGAGGAGTCCCCGGAGCGGCTGCTGGCCCACTGGCAGGTCACCTGCTATGAGCCCGCCCGGCGGCTCAGCAGCCTGGCGGATCGGAGTCTGGAGGCATCCTGCATCCCTCCGGTCCAGCGGGAGACCGGCCTGGGGCTGACGGGGCAGGGGGTGCTCATCGGCTTTGTGGACTCCGGACTGGATCTGCGGCACCCGGAATTTCTGGCAGACGACGGCTCCAGCCGCATTGTGGGCCTCTGGGACATGACGGCCCAGGGCACGCCACCCAGAGGCTTCCTCCACGGAGCGGCCTATACCAAGGCGGAAATCGCCACCGGCTTGGTGGACTCCCCCGACGAGACCGGCCACGGCACCGCCGTCGCCGCCATTGCCGCCGGGCGGAGCGGAGCGGCCCCGGGGGCCTCCATCGCCGCCGTGAAGCTTTCAAGCTCCCGGACCACGGACATCATGCGGGCGGTGAAGTACCTGCTGGACCAGGCGGAGGAGCGGCGGATGCCCTGCGTGGTGAACCTGAGCTACGGCACCAACTGCGGTTCCCACCAGGGGCAGTCCCTCTTTGAGGCTTACATCGACCAATCTTCCCAGCGGGGGCGGAGCGTGGTGGTCTGCGCCGCCGGGAACGAGGGCAGCGGGGCCCACCACTTCCGGGGGCGGCTGGTGGAAAACGAGACCCTGGACGCGGAATTCACCGTCTCCACCCAGCGGCCCCAGATTTACCTCTCCCTTTGGAAGAACTTCGCCGACGAGGCGGTGTTCGAGCTGGTCCTTCCCAACGGCCAGACCACCGGCCCCCTGACGGAGGGGACCCGCTTCCTCCGCTTCGGCCCCATCCGGGCGGCGATTTTCTACGGCGTGCCTACCCACTACACCGCCACGCAGGAGGCCCTGTTCCTTCTGGACGCGCCGCCGGGAGGGCTGGACGGCCTCTGGAAGCTCCGGTGCCACGGCAAGAAGGTGGCCGACGGCCGCTTCGACGTGTGGCTGCCCACCATTGAGGAGGTCAGCGACCGCACCGCCTTCCTCCAGCCGGAGCCGGATCTGACCATCACCCTTCCCGCCACGGCGCTGTACCCCATCTCCGTGGGGGGCTTCCGGCCGGAGACGGAGACGGTGAGCCCCTTCTCCGGCCGGGGGGACCAGGACTGCGCGGGCCGGGTGCTCCTGGATCTGACGGCCCCGGCGGAGGCGGTCCGCTCCGCCAAGCCGGGGGGCGGCTACGACGTCTTCACCGGCACCAGCATGGCGGCCCCCTTTGTCTCCGGGTCGGCAGCGCTGATGATGGAGTGGGGCATCGTCCAGGGAAACGACCCGTTTCTCTACGGCCAGCGGGTGAAGGCGTTTTTATGCAAGGGGGCCCTCCGCAGCCCCTTCCTGTCGTACCCAAATCCTCTTTGGGGCTATGGGCGGCTGAACCTCTGCGGAACCATGAACGAACTGGTCAGTCATTTGGAAAGGGGGCTTTAACCATGGCCTTATCTCCCGAGGCGATGGCTTTCATTCAAGCGCCGGACACCGTGGACTTCGTCACCCGTGCTACGGACGCTTTTTTTGCCTACGTTCAGCGATCAAACGAGGTGGTCATCGGGCAGTTTCTCTCCGGGCGCTATGTCCTGGGCTACATCAAGCAGGAGAATTTCCACCACCTGGAGGAGGCCCTGGGCACCGCCTTCGTCAGCTCCGTCTCCGTGGTGCTGGGGCTTTTGGACCGTCCCGCCCTGGAGGCGGCGGGGATCTCCCAGGTCCAGAGCCAGCCCTACCTGAACCTGAAGGGGCGGGGGGTGCTCATCGGCTTCCTGGATACCGGCATCGACTACACCCAAAGCGTCTTCCGCTATGAGGACGGCAGCAGCCGGATTCAATCTATCTACGACCAGACCGTGGACGGTCCTCCGCCGGAGGGCTTCCTCCTGGGCCGGGAGTACTCCAACGCGGAGATCAACGCCGCCCTGGCCTCTCAGGACCCCTACGCCATCGTGCCCCAGCGGGACGAGGACGGCCACGGCACCTTCCTGGCCTCCGTGGCGGCGGGGCGGCAGACGGAGGACTTCTCCGGTGCGGCCCCGGACGCGGAGATCATCGCCGTGAAGCTGAAAAAGGCCCGGCCCTTTTACCGGGAGCGCTACTGCGTCCCGGTGGACCAGGAGCACGCCTATGAGTCCAGCGCCGTCATGGTGGGCGTGGAGTACATTCTCCACAAGGCCCGGCAGCTGGGCCGCCCGGTGGTCATCTGCATCGGCCTTGGCACCAACGCCGGGGGCCACGACGGGGTCAGCGTTTTTGAGGAGTACCTGGGTGGCGCGTCCCTTCAGGCGGGGGTGTGCCTCTGCGCCGCGGCGGGAAACGAGGCCGAGGCCCGGCACCACACCGGCGGCGTCCTCCTGCCCGGGGAGGCGCCGGGCACCGTGGATTTGAAGGTGGGGGAAAACGCCGGGGATGTGTATATGGCGGTGTGGAACACCGTGGCGGACCGGCTGTCCGTCTCCGTCCGGTCCCCCTCCGGGGAGCTGGTGGGCCGGGTGCCCGCCAAGCCGGGCATCGGCCCCGCCGCCGACGTGAAGCTGGTGCTGGAGGCGGCCCGGGTCCAGATCGAGTACCACTTCCCCGTGGAGGGCAGCGGGGGACAGCTGACGGTGATCCGCATTCTGGGGGCCACTCCGGGGGTGTGGACCATCCAGCTCCACGGGGATATTCTGCTCAACGGCAGATATCAGGTGTGGCTGCCCATGACGGGCTTCGTCTCCCCGACGGTAGAGTTCCTGGCGGCCACGCCGGACTACACCGTCACCAGCCCCGCCTCCGCCGTGGGGGTGATCTGCTGCGGGGCCTATGACAGCAACAACAAAAGCCTCTACGCCAAGAGCTCCCGGGGCCCCGCCTGGGACGGACGGATTCTTCCGGACCTGACAGCCCCCGGCGTGGGAGTCGGAGGCATCTACCCCTATGGGCCGGGCCTTATGAGCGGCACCAGCGCGGCGGCGGCGGTGCTGGCGGGGACCTGCGCCCTGCTGCTCCAGTGGGGCGTCCGGGAGGGAAACGAACCGGCCATGGGGACCTATCAGATTCGGGCGTATCTCATCCGGGGCTGTCTCCGGCGGCCGGATATGGAGTATCCCAACAACCAGTGGGGCTATGGGTCCATTCAATTGATGCAGACCTTCCATTTGATGCGGGAGCTGTGAGAGGAGGCACCGGCGGGAAATCTCAGTGTGATTCCCGCCGGGTGCTTTTCCAAATCATAGACGCCTCTATTAAGCCTTGTTTGGAAAATGGCAAAACGCCGTCTTGGGCACCTTTTTCCGCCAATTTTCAAACAAGGCCTAAGTGGAGGCCAAATTTTTTCTCTTTTTTCATATTCCCTCTTGACAAACGGCCTTCATGCGTCTATAGTGTACTTAACGAACCAGTACGCAAGGTACGGACAATACAAGGAGGCGATCCTATCGACATTCTCATCAGCAACAGCAGCGGCAAACCGATTTATGAGCAGATTTGCCAGCAGATCAAAACGCAGATTATGGACGGAACCTTAACCGCCGGGGAGGCCCTGCCCTCTATGCGGGCCCTGGCGAAGGAGCTCCACCTCAGCGTTATCACGGTCCAGCGGGCCTATGAGGACCTGACCCGGGACGGCTTCATCGAGACGGTCTCCGGCAAGGGCAGCTTTGTGGCGGCGCAAAATCAGGAGTTTATCCGGGAGGAGCGGCTCCGGGAGGCGGAGGGCCTGCTGCAAAGGGCGGCGGAGCTGGGCCGCTCCCACGGCATCCCGCTGGAGAAACTGACGGGCATCCTGACATTGTTTTATGAAGAAGGAGATTGAGCATGGAAAACAGCATTTTGGTCCGGGACCTCACCAAGCGCTTCCCGGGCTTCACCCTGGACCGCGTGTCTTTTCAGGTGCCCAAGGGCCGCATAGTGGGCTTTATCGGGGAAAACGGCGCGGGGAAGAGCACCACCATCCGCCTGATTTTAAACGACCTGAAAAAAGACGGCGGGACCGTGGAGCTTCTGGGCCGGGATCATACTGACCCCGCCGTGAAAAACGACCTGGGCGTGGTGTTCGACGCCTGTAATTTCCCGGAGGCCTTCACGCCTCTGGACGTGGAAAAAGTCCTCTCCGGGGTGTATTCCGTCTGGGACGGCCAGGCGTACCGAGGCTATTTGAAGCGCTTCGCCCTGCCGGAGCGGAAGCGGGTCAAAACCTTCTCCAAGGGCATGAAGATGAAGCTGTCCATTGCTGCCGCCTTGGCCCACCGGCCCCGGCTGCTGATTCTGGACGAGGCCACGGCGGGCCTGGACCCGGTGATCCGGGACGAGATTCTGGACATCCTGCTGGATTTTATCCAGGACGAGGAGCATTCCGTGTTCTTCTCCTCCCATATCACCTCGGATATCCAGAAGATCGCCGACTATGCGGTGCTGATCCACCAGGGGAAGATCGTCTTCGAGGAGGAGAAGGACGTGCTTCTGGACCAATACGGCATCCTCCGCTGCGGCAAGGGCACGGAGGTGGAGCGGCCGGACTACATTGTCCGCCGGGAGACGGGAGTCAGCGCGGAGTACCTGGTCCGGGACCGGGCCGAAGCCGGGAGGAAGTATCCCAAGGCCGTGGCGGACGCCGCGTCCCTGGAGGACATCATGCTGTTTTATATCAAGGGGGAAGCGTCATGCGAGGAATGATTTACAAGGACCTGTGCCTGTTTTTCAAGGGGTTCGACAAAGTGGTCCTGGCGGTGCTGGGGGGAATCCTGGCCGTGTTTTGGTTCGAGAGCGGCGTTTACGCCGGGATGCTGTTCTCGTTCGCCCTGGATATGATGGTGGGCGTACTGCACCTCACAGCCCTGGAGAAGGAGGAGAAGACGGCCTGGAGGAGCTATCAGCGGACCATGCCGGTGGGTGTGGGGAAGGTGATGGCGGGGAAGTACGCCGCCGTGCTGCTGACGGTGCCGGTCAGCGTGGCGGGGGCCGTGGTATCGAATCTGGCGTCCTTCGCCGTGTATGGGACCTTTTTGCCGGAGGCGCTGGAACTGTCCGTAGCGGCGGCTGTCATCGTTCCCCCGGTCTTCGCAATGTTCAGCCTGCCTTTTTACTACTGGTTTGGAAACCAGATTGCCCAGTTTACCAGTTTTCCCCTGGCCTTCCTGCTGTTTTTCGCCATCAAGAATTTTGAGGACGGCAAGTGGGCCGTGGCAGACCTGGAGGGCCTGGTGAGCCTGGCGGGGGACCCCGGCTTCCTCCTGCTGATGGGGGCGCTGGCCCTAGCGGGGATGTTCCTTCTCTCCCTGGCCCTCAGCGCTGCCGGGTACCGCTGGGGGAGGCGTTGAGATTAGGCGGAGGCGCTTGCCTCCGCCTTTTCCCATTCCCGGAAAGATTTTCCTTGCGCCTTTGGCCCATCCCGGTTATAATGAAACTGGATTTATATGTTTCAAAAAAACAAGGCGGCGCGCGCCGCCGGGAGGGAGCCCCCTTATGCCAAAGCCTATCATCGCCATCGTGGGCCGCCCCAACGTGGGCAAGTCCATGCTGTTCAATAAAATCATCGGGAAACGCCTGTCCATCGTGGAGGACACCCCCGGCGTCACCCGGGACCGCATCTACGGGGAGTCCGACTGGTGCGGGCGGGCCTTCACCCTGGTGGACACCGGCGGCATCGAGCCCCGGACGGACAGCCAGATTCTGGAGTTCATGCGGGACCAGGCCCAAACCGCCATCGAGACCGCCACGGTGATTGTCTTTTTGACGGATATTCGGACAGGCCTGACCGCCTCGGACCAGGAGGTGGCCGCCATGCTGCTGCGCAGCGGGAAGCCCATCGTCCTGGCGGTGAACAAAATGGACTCCACCGGGGCCCCGGACCCGGATTTCTATGAGTTCTATAACCTGGGGCTGGGGGACCCCATCGCCGTCTCCGCCGTCCACGGACACGGCACCGGGGACCTGCTGGACGCCTGCCTCCAGTACTTCCCGCCGGAGGACGGGGAGGAAGAGGAGGACGACGCCATCAAGGTGGCGGTTATCGGAAAGCCCAACGCGGGAAAGTCCTCCCTGGTGAACAAAATCCTGGGGGAGGAGCGGGTGATTGTCTCCGACATGGCAGGCACCACCAGGGACGCTATCGACTCCCAGTTTGAAAACGACAAGGGCAAATTCGTCTTCATCGACACGGCGGGCCTCCGGCGGAAGAGCAAGGTGGAGGAGGCCATTGAAAAGTACAGCGTCCTCCGGGCCACTATGGCCATTGAGCGCTCGGACGTGTGCCTGATTCTGATTGACGCCACGGAGGGAGTCACGGAGCAGGACACCAAGGTGGCGGGCCTGGCCCACGAGGCAGGGAAAGCCAGCATCATCGTGGTGAACAAGTGGGACCTGGTGGAGAAGGACGGCAAGACCATGGACCGCATGCGCAAGGAGGTCCAGGAGGGCCTGAGCTTCATGGCCTACGCCCCCATCCTCTTCATCTCCGCCAAGACGGGCCAGCGGGTGGACCGGCTTTTTGAGCTCATCGACTACGTCAGCAACCAGGCGGCCACCCGGATTACCACGGGTATGCTGAACGACGTGCTGGCGGACGCCCAGACCCGGGTTCAGCCCCCCACGGATAAGGGGCGGCGGCTGAAAATCTACTATATGACCCAGGTGGGGGTGAAGCCGCCCCACTACGTGATTTTCTGCAACGACACGAAGCTGTTCCACTTTTCCTATCAGCGGTATCTGGAGAACTGCATCCGCAATACCTTCGGCCTGGAGGGAACGCCCATCAAGATTTCCGTCCGGCAGCGAGGCGACAAGGAGGTTTGAGTATGGAGAACCTGTGGCTGGCGATGTTCCTGATCTATGGCGGAACGGCCGTAGCGTCCTATTTTCTGGGCTGTTTCAACGGCGCGGTGATTGTGTCCAAGTATATCCTCCGGGACGACATCCGGAACCACGGCAGCGGGAACGCGGGCTTGACGAATTTTCACCGTACCTTTGGCGGCGGGCTGACCTTTGTGGTGATACTCTGCGATGTGCTGAAAGCGGTGCTTGCCGTGCTGCTGGCCAGTACCGTGTTCGGCGGGGCCGTAACGGCCAAATACTGGGCGGGCCTGTTCTGCCTGCTGGGCCACATGTTCCCCTGCATGTTCCATTTCAAGGGCGGCAAGGGCATCCTCTCCGGCGGTACGATTGCGCTGATGATCGACTGGCGCGTTGCCCTGGTGGTCTGGGGCGGCTTCCTGATTTTGGTAATTGTTACACGGTATGTCTCCCTGGGCTCCCTGTGGGCCGGGGCCAGCTTCCCCTTTATCAGCTGGTACTGCTATCCGGAGATTCGAATCGTAGTGCTGGCCTTCCTCCTGGGGGGGCTGGTGGTCTGGCAGCACCGGGGCAACGCCCAGCGGCTGATCCACGGCAAGGAACGGAAGCTGAGCTTCCATAAGGAAAAGGAGGGCGGATCATGAAAGCGGCGGTAGTGGGCAGCGGCAGCTGGGGCACGGCCCTGGCGCTGGTGCTGTGCGGCAACGGGCACGATGTGACCCTCTGGTCCCGGACCCCCGCCGGAGCGGAGGAAATGGCCCGGACCCGGGAAAATCCCCGGCTGAAAGGCGTCCCCCTGCCGGAGGCGCTGCGCATCACCGGGGACCTGAGCTGCCTGGAGGGGGCGGATCTGGTGGTCAGCGCGCCGCCCTCCTTCGCGGTTCGGGAGACGGGGAAGAAAATGGCCCCCTACCTGCGGCCCGAGACCGTTCTGGTGACGGTTTCCAAGGGCATCGAGCGGGACACGAACCTGCGGCTGAGCCAGGTCCTCCGGGAGACCACCGGGGATGTCTGCCGGGGAATCGTGGCCCTTTCCGGCCCCTCCCACGCGGAGGAGGTGGGCCTTCGGCTGCCCACGGCCTGTGTGGCGGCGTGTCCGGAGCTGGAGGAGGCCCGCTTTGTCCAGGACGCCTTTATGAGCGATTATTTCCGGGTTTACACCAGCTACGACATTGTGGGCGTGGAGCTGGCGGCGGCGCTGAAAAACGTGATTGCGCTGAGCTGCGGCATCTGCGCGGGCCTGGGCTTCCAGGACAACACAAAGGCCCTGCTGATGACCCGGGCCATGGCGGAAATCACCCGGCTGGGGGAGCACCTGGGGGGCGTCCGGCGGACCTTCGGAGGGCTTGCGGGCATGGGGGATCTGATTGTCACCTGCACCTCCATGCACTCCCGGAACAACCGGGCGGGCATCCTCATCGGCCAGGGGAAAAGCGTTCAGGAGGCCATGGAGGAAGTGGGCGCGGTGGTGGAGGGTTATTATGCCGCCGAGAGCGTCCGCCAGCTGGCAGACCGGGAGGGTGTGGAAATGCCCATCTGCCGGTGCGCCTATGAGGTGCTGTACCAGGGCAAACAGGCCCGGGACGTGGTCCCGGAGCTGATGGGCCGTCCCGGGAAGGATGAGCTTCTGGGCACCGCGTGGCTGTGAGAAAAGACGGATCAAAAGGATTTGAGGACCCGCGTAAGGCGGGTCCTCTTCGTTTGCAGCAAAATTTTTGCGAGAAGCACAAAAATTTTGTTTGACAAAGGTCGACCTTTGTGCATATAATGAAAGCCAAGGGCCCGGCGCCTGTCCGGGCAAGTATGCGGAGAAAGGAAGCGATCACGATGAACCGGACAAAACAGGCCCCGGAATGCAGCATCAACAACATTTACCAATTGGATGGGAGGGTCCCCCTGGGGAAGGCCATCCCCTTCGGCCTCCAGCACATCCTGGCGATGTTCGTCTCCAACCTGGCCCCCATCACCCTCATCGCCGCCTCCGCCCAGCCGGCCCTCAGCCAGGCTGAGGTGGCCATCCTGCTGCAAAACGCCATGTTCGTGGCGGGCATCGCCACGCTGATCCAGCTCTATCCCATCTGGAAGGTAGGGTCCAAGCTGCCGGTAGTCATGGGCGTCAGCTTCACCTTCGTGGCGGTGCTCAGCTCCATCGCCGCCAACTACGGCTACCCTTCCCTGGTGGGCGCGGTCATCGTGGGCGGCCTGATGGAGGGCACCCTGGGCCTTTTGGCGAAGTACTGGCGGAAGATTATCACCCCCATCGTGGCGGCCTCCGTGGTGACGGCCATCGGCTTCTCCCTCTTCACCGTGGGCACCCGGTCCTTCGGCGGCGGCTACGCCGAGGACTTTGGTTCCGCCCAGAATCTGCTGCTGGGTGTTGTTACCCTGGCGGCGTGCCTCCTCTGGAACACCCTGGCCAAGGGCTACCTCAAGCAGCTCAGCGTTCTGGCGGGCTTGGTGGTGGGTTACATCGTGGCCATCTTCATGGGCAAGGTGGACCTGGGGACGCTGATGTCCGGCGGGCTTATAGCCCTGCCCCGGTTCCTTCCCTACATGCCGCAGTTCCATCCCGGCGCCGTGGCCTCCGCCTGCATCATCTTCCTGGTTTCCGCGGCGGAAACCATCGGGGACACCTCCGCCCTGGTTTCCGGCGGCCTGGGCCGGGAGATTACCAGCGAGGAAATCTCCGGCTCTCTGGCCTGCGATGGTTACGCCTCCACCATTGCCGCCCTGTTCGGCTGCCCGCCGGTAACCTCCTTCTCGCAGAACGTGGGCCTGGTGGCCATGACCAAGGTGGTGAACCGCTTCACCATCATGACCGGCGCGGCGTGCATGCTGCTGGCAGGCCTTCTGCCGCCGGTGGGCAACTTCTTTGCCTCCCTGCCGGAGTCCGTGCTGGGCGGATGCACCATCATGATGTTCGGCTCCATCGTTATTTCGGGCATGCAGATGATCGCCAACTGCGGCTTCTCCCAGCGGAACGTGACCATCGCGTCGCTGTCCCTGGCCATCGGCATCGGCTTTACCGCCACCAGCGAGGCGGATATCTGGCACATCTTCCCGGAGACCATCCAGTCCGTCTTCGCCTCCAACGTGGTGGCCGTGGTCTTCGTGGTCTCCATCATCCTGAGCCTGGTCCTGCCCAAGGACATGGACATCAAGAAGGTTGTGTCGGAGTAGTAAGTACATCGCCTGACGGAAAAAAGGGGTCCCCCTCCAGCGGAGGGGGACCCTTTCATTTTGGAAAATTTGCGGGTTATTTCGCGGCAATGGCCTCGATCTCGCAGAGGACGCCCTTGGGCAGGTCCTTCACGGCCACGCAGGAGCGGGCGGGCTTAGAGGTGAAGTACTTGGCGTAGACCTCGTTGAAGGCGGCGAAGTCGCCCATGTCCGCCAGGAAGCAGGTGGTCTTGAAGACCTTGTCGAAGCCGGCTCCGGCAGCCTCCAGAATGGCGCCCACGTTCTTGCAGCTCTGCTCCGCCTGGGCGGCGATGCCGGCGGGCACCTCGCCTGTGGCGGGGTCCACGGGGATCTGGCCGGAGGTGTAGACAAAGCCGTTCACTTCAAAACCCTGGGAGTAGGGGCCGATGGCGCCGGGGGCGTTCTTGGTTTCCAAAACTTTCATGATGACAGTCTCCTTTTTTGTATTTGATGCTTCTACTCTAATACAAGTACCGGAGAAAAGCAAGGGGCGGCGTGAGAAAATTTTGGAAAAGTGAAAAACTTTTTTTAGCGCCGGGGACAGGCGCTCATTTGAGGGCAGTGGTGTTGGACCGAATGCGGGCCTGGTCCTCTTCCGAAAACTCCGCCAGGGCGGCGGTGAAAGCGCCGGGGTCCGCCTGGGCCTGGGTCTGGAGAATTTCGTCCAAGGGAGTGCGGAAGTCCGTTCGGGCGTCTTTCGTTGCCAAAAGGAAGGACATGACCGCCCGGTTCCGGGTTTGCTGGTCCCCGCCCACGGCGGCTTCCGCCACGGCGTCCATCAGGGGATTGAACCAGTCAGAGCCGTACATGAACCGGCCCAGCGCACCCCAGTTGTCCCCCGTGGCCTCGCCCACGCAGTTTAGAAGGTCCATATCGCCCACGTCCTCCGGCCGGAATTCCAGATCCAGCACCAGCTGCTGGAGGCGCTGGTTCCGCTCCATGTAGCCCTGGTCCACCTCCGGGACCCGCTCAAAGCTGCCCTCGGCGGTCTCGTGGCCGGAGTAGTCTTTCACAAAGGCCTCCGCCGCCCCAACGGGGGTCAGCAGCTCGGGATGCTCCCCGGCGTCGCACGCCGCCTGGAGGTCCGCGTAATGCTCGGCGGCGGGCTTGCCGCTGTCGGGGAAGTAGAGGTACTGAGTGCCCCGCGCGTCCAGCCACTGCTCTACGGCCCACAGGCCCCCCTCGCCCTGCCGGGCGGGCTGGCGGAGGAGGAGCTGATTGTAGATGCGGGTATCGCCGTCCTTTAGGAAATAGGGGTAGTATTTCAGGACCACATGGCCCCCGCTTTCGTCCAGCCGGCACAGGAAGTCCTGAACGGAGAAGGACTGGAGGTTGTTTCGGGTGAGGAAGTCCTCCCGGACCTGGGGGCCCAGCTTGCAGAGCTTCTCCCACACAGGCCAGTCCGGGTGGTCCGGGACGCTTTCGGCATCCGGGCGGTAGAACTGCACGTCGGTGGGGTAGGTGTAGGCGTAGTACCGCTCCCCGTCGGTGGCGAAGACCTCGATGCCGGAGCCGTCGGAGCTGATGTGCTGCTCAAAGGCCGCCTGGTCCATCGCCAGAAAGCCGAAGAGGAAGCCCCCCTCGCCGCCGAAGTCCTCCATGGCCGCCTCGTAGGAGGCTTTTTCGTAAACGGAGATCAGGGGCCTCCAGCTCTCCTCAGCGTCGGGGAAGTCCGTATCTACCCGCAGGAGGTCCAGGTGTTCGGTGGGCAGGGCTACGCTCAGCCCGCCGCAGTCATAGACGGTCATATCCTCGCCGCCGTCCGGGGGAAGCGGGTCCCGCCTGGCGTCCGGCGCCTCCGCCCCGCCGCCGCAGGCGGTGAGCGTGAGCAGACAGGCCAGCGCCAGGGTGAAGACTTCTAATCGGCGCATGGACAGAACTCCTTTCCTTATATCAAATGCTTATTATAAAGTATGACAGCTTCCCTTCGGGAAGAAGTTACAAAAGAAAAACAAAAAGCGACAAACCGGAAACGAAAAAACAGGAGCTTCCGCTGTTGTGAATCCGGTTTAGACGTGGTATAATCATCCAGACTGTAATTTTTCCTTTTTGACAGGAGGTCTCCCTTATGAAGCTCATGGTCATCGACGGAAACAGCATCATCAACCGGGCCTACTACGGCATCCGGCCTCTGACGACCCGGGACGGGCTCTATACCCACGCCGTCTTCGGCTTTCTGACGACGCTGCTGCGCCTGGAGGGGGAGGAGTCCCCGGACGCGGTCTGCGTCACCTTCGACCTCCACGCCCCCACCTTCCGCCACAAGGCGGACGCGGCTTATAAAGCCACCCGGAAGCCCATGCCGGAGGAGCTGCGAGTGCAGGTGCCGGTCCTCAAGGAGGTGCTGGACGCGCTGAACATCCCCCGCTATGAGCTGGAGGGCTGGGAGGCGGACGATCTCCTGGGCACCATTTCCCGGAAATGCGCCAGGGCGGGCTGGGAGTGCGTCGTTGTCACCGGAGACAAGGACAGTCTCCAGCTGATTGATGAACACACGAAGGTGAAGCTGGTCTCCACCCGCATGGGCCAGACCACGACGAAGGACATGACGGAGGAGGCCTTTCGGGAGGAGTACGGCTTCGCCCCCGTCCACATGATTGATTTGAAGGCCCTGATGGGGGACAGCTCCGACAACATCCCCGGCGTGAAGGGCGTGGGGGAGAAGACCGCCATGGGCCTGGTTCAAATGTATGGCTCGATTGAACATCTCTATGCCCACATGCCGGAAATCGTGACCGCCCCGGACACCCCCGCCAAGCCCGGCATTATCAAAAAGCTGGCGGAGGGAGAGGCGGACGCCCGGCATTCTTACTGGCTGGCCACCATCGTCACCGACGCGCCCCTGGACTTCCGCCCGGAGGACAACCGGAGAAAAGCTCCGGGCCCCGGAGCATACCCCCTGTTTTTGAAGCTGGAGTTCACCAAGCTCATTGAGAAATTCGGCCTCAGCCCGGACAGCGCCCCGGTCCCGGAGGCCCGGGAGGCCGCTGCCGCCGTGGTGGAGACAGTGACGGACCCCGCCCGGGGAGAGGAGCTGCTGGCCCTCTGGAAAGAGGCGGATCACGTATCCCTGCTGGCCCGGCCGGACTGCTCCGCCGTGGGAGTCTATTGCGAGACGGGGGAGGGCCCCGCCGTCATGGCGGAGCTGTTTTTTGAACGGTATCAGGGGGACTGGAACCGCCTTCTCTCCGCCCTGTTTTCAGAGGAGATCAAGAAGGTTTCCCACAACGTCAAGGACCTGACCCGGATGCTGCTGGAGAGCGGCTTCCCGGCGGAGGACTTTGTTTTCGACACCGCCCTGGGGGCCTACCTGCTGGACGCGACGGCGGGGAGCTACGACCTCCAGAGGCTGTTTGTCGCCTATTTTAACGAGGAGTTGCCAAAGCCCCTCTATCTGGAGCCGGACGCTTTCTCCCTCCTGGGGGACGGAGAGGCCGCCGCTTCCCTGGACAGCTGCGTCACGGCGGTGGAGGCGATCTATGAGGCGCTGGTCCCCAGGCTCCGGGAGCGGGGCCAGTGGGGGTTGTTCCAGACCGCCGAGCTGCCCCTGTGCCGGGTGCTGGCGGAGATGGAGCGGACGGGCTGCGGCGTGGACGCCCGGGCTCTGGCGGAATTCGGCGAGAGCCTCTCCGCCCGGATGGCGGAGCGGGAGGCCGCCATTTACGAGATGGCCGGGGGCAAGTTCAACATCAACTCTCCCAAGCAGCTGGGGGAAGTGCTGTTCGATCGCCTGGGCCTGCCCCACGGGAAAAAGACGAAAACCGGCTGGTCCACCAATGCCGACGTGCTGGAAAAGCTCCAGCACCCCATTGTGGACGCGGTGCTGGAATACCGGCAGTACGCCAAGCTGAAATCCACATACGCCGACGGGCTTTTAAAGGCCATGGACCCCGACGGGCGGGTGCGGACAAACTTCCAGATGACCGTTACCGCCACGGGCCGCCTCAGTTCCACGGAGCCGAATTTGCAGAACATCCCCACAAGGACGGACCTTGGCAGCGAGTTTCGCCGGATGTTCACGGCGGCGGAGGGCTGCGTCCTGGTGGACGCGGACTATTCCCAGATTGAGCTGCGCATTCTGGCCCACATCGCCGGGGACGAGGCTATGCGGGAGGCCTTCCTGGCGGGAGGCGACTTCCACGCCGAGACGGCGGCTAAGGTCTTTCATGTGGCCCGGGAGGACGTGACCCACGAAATGCGCCGCCGGGCCAAGGCGGTGAACTTCGGCATTGTCTACGGCATCTCCGCTTTTTCCTTAAGCCAGGACCTGGGGGTCACCGTGGCGGAGGCCAGGGAATATATGGACGGCTACTTTGCCGCTTTCCCCGGCGTGCGCCATTATATGGATGAGGTGGTCAAAAAGGCCCGGGAGACGGGCTATGTGGAAACCCTCTTCCACCGCCGCCGGGACCTGCCGGAGCTGATTTCATCCAATAAAAATATGCAGTCCTTCGGCGAGCGGGTGGCGCTGAACATGCCCATCCAGGGAACGGCGGCGGACGTGATGAAGCTGGCCATGGCGGCGGTGTGGAAGCGCCTCCGGGCGGAGAAGCCCCAGGCCCGGCTGGTCCTCCAGGTTCACGACGAGCTGATTGTGGAGTGCTTCGAGGACGAGGCGGCGGACGTGGCGAGGCTGCTGGAAGAAGAGATGGAGAACGTGGTCCGCCTCAGCGTCCCCCTGACGGCGGAGGCCCACTGGGGAAAGAACTGGCTGGAGGCGAAGGGATGACGGAAGAAATCGGTTTTTCCTGGCTGGCGGGAGCCAGCCTGCCGGCAGCAGCCTTTTTTCTGCTGGGAATTTACGGCCGGGCGTGGCGGATGCTGCCGGGGAGCGCGGTTTTGGGCATTGGGCATACCGGCGTCCACCTGGGCTATAGAAGGGAGGCACCGGCATGAAGCGCCTCATCGTTCTTTTGGGCGTGGCGGGGGTGTCCCTCTCCGCCGTCTTTGTCCGTTGGTCCACAGCGCCGTCCCTGGTGCTGGCCTTTTACCGCATGGCCTTTTCCGTCCTGCTGCTGCTTCCCCTGGCCTTTGCCCGGCGGGGGGAGTTTCGGGCCCTCCGGCGGCGGGAGCTCTCTCTGAGCCTTCTCAGCGGGGCCTTTCTGGGGGTCCACTTCGCCTGTTACTTCGAGTCCCTCCGCTGGACCTCCATCGCCGCGGCGGTGGTGCTGGTGGACACGGAAGTGCTGTTTGTGGCCCTGGCCTCGGTGCTGGTTTTGCGGAAAAAGCTCAGCCGCCGGGCGTGGACGGCGGTGCTGCTGGCCTTCGGCGGCAGCGTGGCGGTGGCTCTGGCGGACTCCGGGGGAGGGGGGACGGCCCTCCGGGGGAACCTGTTCGCCCTGACGGGGTCCGTGTGCATGGCGGTCTATACCATGCTGGGGGCCGTCTGCCGGAGGACCCTCTCCACCACGGTGTACACAACCTTGGTCTATACCTCGGCGGCGGGGACGGTGCTGGCCGCTGCCCTGGCGGGAGGACAGGCCCTCATAGGCTGGGGCCCGGTCAATCTGCTGGCGGGCCTGGGGATGGCGGTATTCTGCACGCTGCTGGGCCACAGCGTATTCAGCTGGGGCCTGAAGTACCTGCCCCCGGCCTTTATTTCCACGGCGAATCTGCTGGAGCCGGTGCTGGCCTCCGTGTGGGGGCTGCTCCTCTTCGGGGAGCGGCCCGGCGTTCTGGTGGTGTTCGGCGGGACGCTGATTCTGCTGGGCATCGGGCTCTACAGCCGGGAGGAAGCGTAGGAAGGAGCGTTTATGGAACAGAGTATGAAGGTTCAAATCGTCCCCATGAACGGGGACCATCTGGACGAGGTGGCGGAGCTGGAACGGGTCTGCTTCCCGGACCCCTGGTCCCGGAACATGCTGAAAGAGGAGCTGGAAAACGACCTGGCGGCTTTCCTGGTGGCCCTGGACGGGCAGGGGGCCGTAGCGGGCTACGCGGGGCTCCAGGTGGTGCTGGACGAGGGCTATATCCTCAACGTGGCGGTCCGGCCGGACTGCCGCCGCCAGGGGGTGGCGGGACAGCTTTTGCAGGTCTTCCTGGACTTTGCCAAGGGCAATCAATTGGCCTTTTTGACCCTGGAGGTCCGGGCCTCCAACTATCCTGCCATCGCCCTGTACGGAAGCCGGGGCTTTCGGGGTGTGGGGCGGCGGAAGAATTACTATGAGCACCCAAAGGAGGACGCGGTCATCATGACCCTGGACCTGACGGGGGAAGAGGAGACGGACGAATGAAACTGAAACTGGCCTCGCCGGAGCAGGTGGCGATGGTTTACGAGCGGGACTTGAAGCCCTCCTTCCCCCCGTCGGAGCTGAAACCCCTGGCCAACATCCAGGCCATGTGCCGGGATGGCTGCTACCAGCCCTGGTGCCTCTTTGACGGGGAGGAGATCGCGGGGGAGTGCTTCCTCTGGCTGGGCCGCCCCGGCTGGGCGCTGCTGGACTACCTCTGCGTGGCGGAGGACCGCCGGAACAGCGGCGCGGGGGCCTTGATGCTGAAGCTTTTGCGCCAGGCGGAGGGGGACACGGTCATTTTGGTGGAGAGCGAGGCCCCCGTCCACGCCCCGGACCCGGCGATGGCGGAGCACCGCCTGGGGTTTTACGCCCGGAACGGGCTGCGCACCGCTGGGTACGACACGGACGTGTTCGGCGCCCACTACAAGACCCTGTACCTCTCCGAGGGGCCCGTGCCGGACGGGCGGCTGATGGAGGAGAACTGCTTTATCTACCGGGACCGCTTCCCCAAGGAGAAGTATGAGCGCTACGTCCGCATCCCCCGGGACCCGGCGGCGGGACCCATTCGCCAGGTTCCCTGGAATGAAGACTGAGGGAGGGACATGATGAAAATTCTTGGTTTTGAGTCCTCCTGTGACGAAACCGCCGTGGCGGTGGTGGAGGACGGACGGACCGTGCTGTCCGACGCCATCGCCTCCCAGGTGGAGATTCACGCCCTGTACGGCGGCGTGGTGCCGGAGATTGCCTCCCGGAAGCATGTGGAGGCCATCGCCGCCCTGACGGAAAAGGCCCTGGCGGACGCGGGCTGTACCCGCGGCGATATCGACGCGGTGGCGGTGACTTACGCGCCGGGGCTTATCGGCGCGGTGCTGGTGGGGCTGAGCTTTGCCAAGTCCGCCGCCCTGGGGCTGGGGGTTCCGTTGATTCCCGTTCACCATATCCGGGGCCATATTGCCGCCAACTACCTGGCCTTCCCTGAGCTGGAGCCCCCCTTTCTGGCCCTGGCCATCTCCGGGGGGAACACCCTGCTCATCGACGTGGCGGGCTATACGGATATGAAAATATTGGGAGGCACCCGGGACGACGCAGCGGGGGAGTGCTTTGACAAGGCGGCCCGGGTGCTGGGGCTGTCCTATCCTGGGGGGAAGCCCATCGATGAGCTGGCCCGGCAGTCGGCGGGCGGCGTGTATCACCTGCCCCACGCCCAGGTGGACGGCGCGCCCCTGGACATGAGCTTTTCCGGCCTGAAAACAGCGGTGGTGAACCTGGCCCACCACGCGGAGCAGGTGGGAGAGCCCCTGGACCGGGGGGCCCTGGCCCGGGACTTCACCCAGGCCGTCAGCGATACCCTGGTGCCCCGGGCCATGGAGGCGGTCCGGCTGGCGGGGCGGGGAACCCTTGTGGCCGCCGGAGGCGTAGCCGCCAATTCCATCGTGCGGGCGGATCTGGAGCGGGCCTGCCGGGAGGCGGGGATCAAGCTGTACCTGCCGCCCCTGCGCCTCTGCGGGGACAACGGGGCCATGATTGCCGCCCAGGGCTATTACGAGTTCCTGGCGGGCCATACGGCAGGAATGGAGCTGAACGCCTACGCCACCCGGGACATTTCCGAGGAGCTGAAAAACGCGTGAGGGGATACTCCCTTCACGCGCTTTTTCTACCCCTCCAGGGGGTCCCATTGGCACAGCGCCAAGTCCACCGTGCCGTCCGGCCGGAAGGCCGCGCCCTCCGCCTCCAGCAGGGCCCGCTGGGTTCCGGGGGCGTACAGGTCAAAGGCGGCCTTGGTGCCTCCCAGGCGGTCCACCACCCGGTGGCAGGGGACGGAGGGGTCCTGACAGCCCGCCATGGCGCAGCCCACCGCCCGGGCACAGCGTGGCCTCCCCGCCAGATGGGCAATCTGCCCATAGGTAGCCACCTTCCCGGCGGGAATCCGGCGGACAATCTCCCGGAAGGCGGCAAAGGTTTCCCCCCTCACCGCTCCCGCACCTCGTAGAGGTCCGTCCGCCGGGCGGAGAGAATGGGGAGCTGGCGGCGGACGGACTCCACCCGGCGGAGGTTCAGGTCGGCGTACAGCGTGGCCTCCCCGGACCCGGCCTGGCAGAGAATGCTGCCCCAGGGGTCCACGGCGATGGAATGCCCGTAGGCCACATAAGAGGCCGTCTCGTCCCGGGCGGGGGAGACCCCCACGGTGAAGCACTGGTTGTCCACCGCCCGCTGGCGGAAAAGGAGCTCCCAGTGGGCGGGGCCGGTGGTCATATTGAAGGCGGCGGGGACGAAGATGCACCTGGCCCCCCGGAGGCACATGCACCGGGCCAGCTCCGCAAACCGGAAGTCGAAGCAGACGCAAAGGCCCATGGGGCCGAACTCCGTCTCGAAGGTGGTGACGGCATTTCCCGGGGAAAGGACGTCGGACTCCCGGAAGCGCTGGCCCCCCTCCACGTCGATGTCGAAGAGGTGGGCCTTCCGGTGCTTTGCCAGAAGCTCTCCCTTCCGCCCGTAGACAAAGCTGGTGTTGTAAACCCGGTCCCCCTCCAGCTCCGGCAGGGAGCCGCCCACCACGTACAGCTCCAGCTCCGCCGCCAGGGCGGACAGGGCCCGCTGAACTTCTCCGCCCTCCGTTTCTCCGTAGGAGCGGAAGCAGGCGTTGTCATAGGGGCAGCAGAACATCTCCGGCAGGACGGCGATGTCCGCCCCCCGGGCCTTGGCCTCACGGAGGCGGAGGCAGGCGGTTTCCAGGTTTTCCGATTTGTCCGCCGTGACGGGCATTTGAATCAGCGCGGCGCGCATGGACAGCCCTCCCTTTCGGATTGATACAATATGGATTGTATCACAGGCCGAACCGTGATACAATACGAAAAACGAACAAGGAGGCCAAACCATGGCAGTCTATACGGAGAAGAAAACCTACCAGACCAAGGCCCACATGGGCATGATCGACGTGACGGAGGATTTCCAGCACGCGGTTTCGGCGGCGTGCCGGGAGCACGGCATTTCCGCCGGGACGGTGACGGGCTTCACCACCGGGGGCGTGGCGGGGCTGACCACCCTGGAGTTTGAGCCGGGGATGGTAAACCACGATTTGAAGGCGGCGCTGGATGTGTTTTCCCCTTACCTGGACGAGAAGGGACATGTGGTGCCCTACTGGCACCATGAGACCTGGCACGATGACAACGGCTCTTCCCATATCAAGGCGGCTCTGCTGTCCCCCTTCATCACCGTGCCCTTCGTGGACGGGAAGATCACCGTGGGGCCCTGGCAGAATTTAACCCTGGTGGAGTGCGACACGAGAAACCGGGTCCGGGACATCGTGTTTCAGGTGATGGGGGAGTAGGCCGTGGGACGGGAGAATCGTGGGCGGATTCCTTTGGCAATACGGTAAAGAGCGGCGGCGGGAATATTCCCGCCGCCGTCTTTTTTACAGTTCAGTCCGCCGCTTCATACCATTCGTACACGAAGTCATAGATAGAAGGGCCGTCCACTTTGGGCTGGACCCGGAACCAGAAGGTTTGGTTGTTCTGCCGGAGCCCTACAAGCGTATTGTGAGGGTTGAAAGTGAAACTCTGTCGGCGGTCCGAGGAGGACAGCTCCAGACCATCGGGGGAATGGGAGTAATAGCCCGGAGCCAGAGCCCATTCATAGTTTTCCGTAAAGGCTGCTGCATGGTCAAGCTGGTCGGCATTCACCGTGCGGGTCTTTACGTTTTCCTCCCCTTGGGTGAAGAGGGAAAAGAGCGCAGCGCCATCAGATAATATCTCATCCAGCGTCTCTTGAATGGGGATGCTCTGGCCCTCCGCGATCTCATACCAGGACTGCGCCAGATGGAAAATGGACGGCGTTCCAGGCGTGGGCTCCGCCCGAAGCCAGGCGTCCCTGTCCCAGGTGTGAAGCAGGACCAAATCGTTCTCCGGCCAGAAGCGGAGGCTCAGGTCCCCGCTCATCATCAGCAGGGACCCGGCGGGCATGCTGCCGGGGTCTTCGGCATAGCTCCAGTTGTAGCCGTCCGTAAATTCCCCGATCCAGTCCGCCAGGGCCTGGGGGGCTACGTCGTACCGCCCGCCCCCTTCGGAGGCCAGCAGGGTCATGTTGATGGTATCCCCCTCCATGAGACGGTCCATCACCGCCTGGGCTAGATTGGCGGCAGAGGCGATGGAAGTCTCCGCCTGGAGCGTGGCGGTGCCCAAGTAGATGATGTCCGAGGGCGGCATCTCCCGGAGCTTTTCCCGGACCAGCTCCTCGGAGAGGGTGAACCTGCCCTCATGCTGGAAGCTGTGGAGATACACGAAGTCCGCGTACGAAACCGTGTCCCCGGAGTGCCAGGAGGGAACATAGAACATCAGCCAGAGGTCCTGGGAGGAGGGGGCGGTCCAGTGGTCCTGTACCCCCTCGCCCAGCGCCGGGGCGTCCTGGAGCTCCGGCGTGTGGAACTCGTAGGAGACCTGCCGGAAGACATAGTATTTCCCGTCCACCTCCACCCCGTAGCCCGCGCCGATGCTGGTGATCCGCCAGTCGTCGTAGAAAAGGGCGCTGTCCAGGCGGGAGGCGTGGAACCGCTCCTCCACCGCCGTCAGGGCGGCGTCTATGATTGGGCTGGGCTCGTCCGGCCACTCGACAAAGTGACCGCTGAAATGCCGCTGGTCGTTGTAAATCAGAAGGTTTTCCCCGTCGAAGTACAGCGTCCGGTATTGGAAGACCGGGGTGGGGAAGTCCGCGTCGGAGGGATAGGAGTCGTCGGCCCGGAAGGGCATGGAGCGGGTGGCGGGGTCCCAGTTGTCAAAGCGGAAGAAGGTTCCCTCGGGCCAGACGGTCCACAGCAGGGACGGAAGGTCTGCCTTGTAATGCTTCCCGTCCCGGCGGAAGTAGAAGGTGTCGTTCTGGAAGCCCTGGGAGACCAGCTCGTTTTCCCCGTCCCCGTCCAGGTCCATGTGCTGGGTATCGTACTTCACTTGGGCCAGGAGAACGGGCCAGCCCTCCTCGTTCAAATAGTAGTATTCATTGGTGAGGGGCCATTCCCTGTCATTTGCGTTGTAGGTGATGCAAAAGCCGTCGTGGCCCAGAAGGTTGCGGAACAGGGAGGCGCTGTAGTTCCCGCCCGCCCCGGGGAGGAAGGACCAGAAGGGCGTGGGGAATGAGCTTCTGGCTATGTGCTGGACCCCGGCATAGACCCTGCCGCCGCCCTCGAAGAACATCAATCCGTACTCACCCAGAACGTGGTCCGGGTCGTCCAGGCCCCCCAGCATATTTGGGGAGCCGTGGGGGAAGGGAAGCGCCTCCGCCTCTTGGGGCTCATAGGGCTCCAGGCCGTCCAGGGGGATGGTGACGGCGGCGTTCCAGCCGGGGCGGTCCGCCGGTTTCAGGCTCTCGCAGGAAAGGACCGTCTCCCGGACACGGTCGATTACCTGATTCATCAGGGACATGCCGGTGGTCTCGCCCCGCTTCATCTCCGGGGCCCAGTCGGGGCGGCTGATGCCATATTGATACTGCCCGTCGCTGCCCAGAATCTCCATGTTTCTGGACAGATAATCCGGCTCCAAATCGAGCTGGTAGAGGGAACAGAGCCAGCCCATGGGGTCCGAGAGGCTGGCGGACAGGGAGTAGGACATCCCCCAGTAGACCCGCAGCAGCTCGCCGTCCTCCAGGTCGAAATGCTCCGGCGGGTTCTCCGGGGTGTAAACAATCAGCTTGGACATAATGCCGCCGTCCGGTCCGCCGTAGTTTTCCAGCTCCTCTGCCAGAGTGGACACGGCCTCGTCCACGTCGTGGAAGCGGGCCGGTTCGGGGGCCGGGGTTTTGGCCCCGGTGAAGGTGACGGCACACACCAGCGCCGCCAGGGTCACGGCGGCGAAGAGGGCCCGGCCCAGATAGACCGGGTTTTCCGCCACGCGGGTGATCCGGTCCTTGAGCTGGCGCTTTCCCGCCGTCATGGTGGTGGCGGAGAGAAGGGGATTCGCCGGGGCTTTCCGCACGGGGATGAGGGAGAGAAGCGTCCGGCCATAGGGCACCCGCTCCGCCTCCCCCAGCCGCCGGAGGGCCCCCTCGTCACAGGCCAGCTCGCAGTCCGTCCGGGAGGCCAGCGCCGCCCACCAGACCAGGGGGTCGAACCAGTAGACCGTCAGGCACACGGCCCGGAGCAGGGACCAGAGGGGGTCCAGGTGCCGGGCGTGGGTCTCCTCGTGGGCCAGGACGTGCCGGAGGCGGTCCGGGCTTTGGAGGGCGGCGGGGGTCAGGTAGATGGCGGGGCGGAACAGCCCGAAGAGGCAGGGGGAGGGGAGGCCCTCCTCCACCAGATAGACCCGGCGGGGGGAGCCCTCCACGGGATAGGGCCTCCGGGCCCTGCGGAGCTTTCTCCAGAACAGCAGATTGGAGAGGACCAGCCAGCAGGCCATGACCGCCATACCGCCGTACCAGATGGGGGGCAGCTGGTCCGCCAGGACGATCTGCCAGGCGTATTCCACCTCATGGACCACCTGCTGGCTGTTGGTATAGCTGTAAACGCTGTTTTCCGAGGGCGGGCCCAGCACGATTTTGGGGTCCTCTTCGGAACGGTACGAGGGAAGGGGCCCCTCTGGAGCGGTCAGAGTGACCCGGGAGGGGGACAGGTAGAGTGCCTGTCCCTCCAGGCCGGACACCACCGGCTCCGCCGCCGTCAGCAAGCTGAAATCTGCCGCCGGAAGGCTGGCCGGAACCAGCAGCCGCAGCAGCACCAGTCCCCAGAGGGTGTACTGGGCCCGGCGAGAGAGGACCTTCCGAAACAGCCGCCGGAGGGCCAGCAGCGCCAGGATCAGCGCCGAGGAGGTCAGAAGAATTTCCTTCATGTGTCGTCACCTCCCGCCTTATCCAGGATGGCGGACAGCTCGGCGATGTCCGATTCGGACAGCCGGCGGCTTTCCACCATGGCGCTCATCATCAGCCCCAGGCTGCCGCCGTAGACCTTGGAGAGGAAGCTCTCCGTCTCGTCCCTGGCGGCATCCTCCCGCCGGAGGGCGGGGTAGTAGCGCTTGGCCTTTCCGCCCTCCTCGTGGCGGACGGCCCCCTTGGCCTCCAGCCGGGAGAGCATGGTGATGACGGTGTTTTTGCTCCACCCGGTCTCCTCCCGGAGGGCCGCCGTCAGCTCTGTGATGGTGCTGGGAGCGCGGTCCCACAGGCGGCGCATCAGCTTCCACTCGCTGTTGGAAAGTTCAATTTTCATGAAAACACCTCCCTTGGTCAGGTATACGTCTGTCTACCTAAAGCGTAACAGGAAGGTAGACGTTTGTCAACCTCAAATTGGTTACAAAATGGAAACGCCTGCCGTCCAGGGACAGCGGGCGCCGATGCTTCAAGGGCCAGAGAAACTATTTCCACTTTTTGCCGAAATTTCCAGAGTTTTCTTATGGATTTCGACAAAAAGCCGAAGCGGGACGTGCTATCATCAAATTTGAAAAGCCCGTCCCATCCGGGGCCGGGGGCAAAAAATGGCGAATCAGATTTATTTTTGACAAAAGAGGGGAACGCTATGGAAATCCTGGCAAAGAGCGCGGACCGGAATCTGCTGCTGGAGCTCAGCGGGGAGCTGGACCACCACGGGGCCCGGACCGCCCTCCGGGAGATGGAGGAGGCCCTGGACGCGGCCCTGCCCCGGAAGCTGGTGCTGGACCTGTCGGGAGTGACCTTTATGGACAGCTCCGGCATCGCGGTAATTCTCCGGGCCCGGCAGAAGATGCAGCTTCTGGACGGGGGGCTGCTGGTGCGGGGGGTGCCGCCCCAGGCCCGGCGGGTGCTGGAGGCCGCCGGGGTGAACCGGCTGGTGACGATCAAATAAGGAGGTTTTACATACATGAGGACCAAGGCAGTCAATGAGGTCACGATGGACTTTCCCAGCCAGAGCCGGAACGAGAGCTTCGCCCGCTCCGCCGCGGCCTGCTTCGCCGCCCAGATGGACCCTACCCTCAACGAGCTGGAGGACATCAAAACCGCCGTCAGCGAGGCGGTGACCAACGCCATCGTCCACGGCTACCCGGACGCCATCGGCGGCGTGACGCTGAAGCTGCGGGTGCTGGCGGGGAACGTGCTGGAGCTGACGGTAAAGGACCACGGCCGGGGCATCCCCGATGTGGACAAGGCCCGCCAGCCCATGTTTACCACCGGCGGGGAGGAGCGCAGCGGCATGGGCTTTACCATCATGGAGAGCTTCATGGATAAGGTGACGGTGCGGTCCGCCGTGAACAAGGGGACCACGGTGGTGATGCGGAAAAAGCTGGTCCCCCGCGTGAAGAAATGAGCGCCGCGCTGGAGCTCCTCCGGGCGGCCCAGCAGGGGGACCGGGACGCCTGTGAACAGGCGGTCATTGAGAACAACGGCCTGATCTGGAGCGTGGTCCGGCGGTACTATGGCCGGGGCGTGGAGCCGGACGATTTATATCAACTGGGCTGCCTGGGTTTTTTGAAGGCGGTCCAGGGTTTCGACTTCGATTACGGCACCTGCTTTTCCACCTACGCCGTGCCGAAAATCGCAGGGGAGATCCGCCGCTTCCTGCGGGACGACGGGGCCGTGAAGGTGGGGCGGAGCATCCGGGAACAGGCCCAGACCCTCTACGCCGCCCGGGAACGTCTCCGCCACCAGCTGGGCCGGGAGCCGGCCCTGTCGGAGCTGTCGGAGGCCACGGGCCTGACGCCGGAGGAGATCGCCCGGACGGACCTGGCCACCGACGCGCCGGAGTCCCTCCAGCAGGAGACGGCGGACGGGCTGACCCTGGAGGGGGCCCTGGGCACCGAGGCCCCGGAGGAGGGACTGGTGGAGCGCATCGCCCTTCGGGAGGCCATCGACCGTCTGCCGGAAAAGGAGCGCATGACCATTCTCCTCCGCTATTTCAAGGGCCTGACCCAGGAGCAGACGGCCCGGGTGGTGGGGGTGTCCCAGGTGCAGATATCCCGGCTGGAGCGCCGGGGCCTGAAACGGCTCCGGGAGACGTTCGAGGAATGAAGTGCTCCGCCCCCTGGAACTCCGTCATGGTGCCCCAGTAGCGCTTGGGCATGTTGCTCATCCTCAGGCGGGGGTTCTCCCGCTCCTTGATGGCGATGGTGTCGTAGAACCGCTTCCACAGGAGGCGGTAGCGGGCTTCCGTTTTATCCGGCGGGGCCATCTGGAAATCCGCCAGGGGCCGGATGACCGACTGGCCGGGGACATGGAACAGGGCCTCTTTGTGGGTGCGGTCATAGAGGAAAAAGCGCTCGTTGTGAAACCGGGCGGAAAAGTGCCCGCCCAGCACGGGGAGCACTCGGTTTTTCGGCTCGATCTCGCCTCCCAGTACGCCCCCCAGGTCCGAAAAGCGGACGAAGCCCTTTAATAGATGGACCTCCCCGTTCAGGTGCTGAACGGCCCGGATGACCGGGTACAAGGTCTCGTCGGAGCGGTTGCGGAGGAAGCCGGGGCCCTCCCGGAGCAGCTTGGCGACCACCTGGAACAAATGCAGCTCCTTCTCCGAAAGGCAGGTGAGGAAGCCCCGCCGCAGCAGCACGGCGGCCTCCGGGGACAGGGCGGTGACCTTTTGCAGCACCCGGGCGGCGTGGTCCGGGTCCGTGAGTACCGTCCGGGAATTGAATAAGCTGAAAACACCATCCTCGCCGGAGCAGAATCCGGCGGGGATTTCCTTATGTGCGTAGCTGTCGAAGACGCAGGAGAGGAAGCCCTCGAAGCTGCCGTCGTAATGGTAGATCACGTCCATGGAACACCTCCGGGTGCGCCGTCACGCCGTCTCCGCCGGGTCGAAGAGGGACAACTGCACCGCCTCCTGCTGGGGCAGCAGGGGGCGCTCGGCGGCGATGAGCCCCCGGAGAACGCTGTCCGGCGTAAAGCGCAGTCCCTCCGCCATTTTGCCGGAGGCGGTGAGGAAGTACTGGGCCCGCTTCATGACCACACCCAGTTTTTTCAGATTGTCGATGTGGAGGGGCCCCACCCGCCGGGCGCTGAGAATCCGCCGGGCGGAGGTGACCCCCACGCCGGGAATCCGCAGCAGGGTCTCATAGGCGGCGGTGTTGACCTCCACCGGGAAGAAGTCCAAGTGGGCCAGGGCCCAGCTGCACTTGGGGTCCACCCGGGTGTCGAAGTCCTGGGTTCCCTCGTCCAGCAGCTCCTCCGCCCGGAAGCCATAGAACCGCAGCAGCCAGTCCGCCTGATAGAGCCGGTGCTCCCGCAGAAGAGGCGGCTTCACGTCCTTGGCGGGGAGGAGGGCGTGCTCCACCACGGGGACGTAGGCGGAATAGAACACACGTTTTAGACTGTAGCGGTCATAGAGCCCCTGGGTCAGCCGGAGGATGTGGAAATCCGTGTCCCGGGTGGCCCCCACGATGAGCTGTGTGCTCTGCCCGGCGGGGGCGAAGCGGGGGGCGTGCCGGTACTTTACCAGCTCTTCCCGGCTCTGCCGGTTCCGGGTCTGAATCTGCCGCATGGGGGCCAGGATGGCCCCCTTTGTCTTGTCCGGGGCCAGGGAATTCAGCCCCGCCTCCGAGGGCAGCTCAATGTTCACGCTGAGCCGGTCCGCCAGAAAGCCCAGCCGCTCCACCAGCTCCGGCGCCGTGCCGGGAATGGCCTTGGCGTGGATATAGCCGTTGAAGCGGTACTGCTCCCGAAGGAGGGCCAGGCAGCGGATCATCAGCTCCGTGGTGTAGTCCGGGCTGCGGAAGACCCCGGAGGAGAGAAAGAGCCCCTCGATATAATTCCGGCGGTAGAACTGGATGGTGAGGTCCGCCAGCTCCTCCGGGGTAAAGGCCGCCCGCCGGGTATCGTTGCTCCGGCGGTTGACGCAGTATTTGCAGTCGTACACGCAGCGGTTGGTCAGCAGCACCTTCAGCAGCGTGACGCAGCGCCCATCGGCGGAGAAGGTGTGGCAGCAGCCCGCCGAGGCGGTGGAGGTGTTGCCGATATACCCCTTTTTCGCGGTCCGGGTCCCGCCGCTGGAGGTACAGGCGGCGTCATACTTGGCGGCGTCGGTGAGGACGGTCAGCTTCTCCAGGACATCCATGTCTTCTTGCTCAGGCTGGCCCAAAGCCGCACATTCCAGGCCGCCGGGAGGCAGACCGCCTTGCGGGAGCGCCGGGCGGGCCGCTCGATCAAATCGATGAAGCGGAAAAGCTGGGCGGTGAGGATGGCGGCGCCCAAGAGCGTAAAGAATAAAGTCCAGCCGGTCATAGGAAACCCTCCGTATAGAAATTTTGTTCGATTGTTATTGTAACTCGAACAACCGTTCCTGTCAAGAGGGAAAACAAAAAACGGCCCGAATAAATGGGCCGTTTTCAAAAGGCGTATGGAGGTTGTCTCACGTTTAAGGAGCCGTCCAGGTAGACCGCCCCGCCGAAACCCAGGATGGGGAAGAAGAGGAAGGGCAGCAGGGTCAGCCCCAGGCCGAACCAGGCGCTCCGGTTGAAGGCGAGGGCCAGGTCGGCGCCGCATCGAAAGAGAATGTATACATTGTAAACGGGCAGGAGCAGCCGGAGTATCCGCCGCCCGCTGCCATAGAGCTCGTGGAAGAGCAGCCAAGTCCGGTAGACCGGCAACACCGCCTCCCAGCCCCGGCAGCCCATCTTCTGAAAGCAGCGCCACCGCCCCGCCGTCCCGGCCAGCCAGAGCACCGCCGCCGCGGTAAGCATTCCGGCCATGTTCGCCTCCCGTCTATTCTCATGGTGAATCCAAGATATTCCTGGGGAAAATAGTAACACATAAGTATTCAAATGTCAACATATGCGTTCGGAGGCCGTCCCGTTTTCGGATACACTTTTTAAGAGGTGATGAACATGAGCGAGATGCGCCTGGACCCTGTGGTGGTGGGCGAGGTGATTGCCGCCTACCGGCTTCGGAAGGGCGTGACCCAGGAGGTGCTGAGCGGCCTGGCGGACATCGGCAGAACCCACCTCAGCGCCATTGAGCGGGGCGGGCGGAAGCCCACGCTGGAAACGCTCTACCGGATCAGCCTGGCGCTGGACGTAAAAATGAGCGACATCGTCCTGGACATTGAACGGGCCCTGAAGACGCCCCGCTGAAAGGACTGGCGTTTTTCCGGCGGAGATGGTATGATGAGAACATGAAAAACGCCGCAAGGAGAGCTGAACATGAGACGCTGTTTTATCTTTGCCGCCGGGAGCTTTTATGGATTGCGGGAGCGCCCCGTTCCCGGCGACCTCGTCATCGCCGCCGACGCGGGCTATCGGATCTGCCGGGGGGAGGGAATTGTGCCGGACCTGCTCCTGGGGGATTTCGACTCCATGGAGCCCCCGGCGGGCTTCGCCCAGGTCCGCCGCCTGCCGGTGGAGAAGGACGACACGGATACCCTGGCGGCCCTCCGGGCGGGACTGGAACAAACGTGCGATATTTTTCATATTTACGGTGGCACCGGCGGCAAGCGGCTGGATCATACGCTGGCAAATCTCCAGTCTTTGCTGTTCCTCCGCCGGAGGGGGGCCAGGGGCTTCCTGTATGACGACGATTTCGTCTGGACCGTTCTGGAGGACGAGGCGCTGGTCATTCGGAAAACGGTGGAGTGGGGCCTGTTCTCCGCTTTCTGCCTGGGGGACCGGGCGGAGGGCGTGGACGAGGAGGGCTTCCAGTACCCCTTGAAAGACGCCGTCCTGACCCCGGAGTTTCCCCTGGGGGTCAGCAATCACATCCTGGAGCCATCGGCCTGCGTCAGCGTCCGAAAGGGAGCCCTGGCGGTGGGCTGGGAATTAGCGCCGTTAGACTAAACATAGAATAACGAAATGACAAAAGTGTCCTTGATTATGGGTTGACCTTCATGTATAATAGACAATAACGGAAAGGTCGACCTTTCCGAATACGACATAGCCGTGGGACCGGGATCGGGCACGGAAGCAAGGAGTTTTTTATGGCGGCATTTACCGTAAACGGCAAACTAGTCACCGTGGAGAAAAACCAGAAGCTGATCCGCTTCCTGCGGGACGATTTGGGGCTGACCTCCGTGAAGGACGGATGCAGCGAAGGGGCCTGCGGCACCTGCACGGTGCTGATCGACGGCAAGCCCACCCGGGCGTGCATTCCCCAGACGGACAAGCTGGAGGGGAAGAGCGTCCTCACCGTGGAGGGCCTGACGGACTTTGAAAAGCGGGTCTATACATACGCCTTCGGCCAGGCCGGGGCGGTTCAGTGCGGCTTCTGCATCCCGGGCATGGTGATGTGCGCCAAGGCCCTTCTGGACGGGAATCCAAACCCCGCCCGGGAGGAGGCGGCCTTCGCCATCCGGAACAACATCTGCCGTTGTACCGGCTATGTGAAGATCATCGACGCCATCCTGCTGGCGGCGGAGCTGCTCCGGGCCGGAGAGGTGCCGGAGATCCCCTCCGATTGGTCGCTGGGGGCCCGGGTGCCCCGGGTGGACGTGGAGGAGAAGGTCACCGGCACGGGGGTGTACCCTGACGATATTTATATGGACGGCATGCTTTACGCCTCCGCCGTCCGCTCTCAGTACCCCAGGGCCCGGGTGCTGGCGATTCATACGGAAGAGGCCAAGGCCCTGCCCGGCGTGGCGGGGATCTTCACCGCCGCCGATATTCCCGGGAGCAACAAGGTGGGGCACCTGAAAAAGGACTGGGACACCATGATCGCCGTGGGGGATATCACCCACTATTTAGGCGACGCCGTGTGCATTGTGGCCGCCGAGGACGCGGAGATACTGGCCAAGGCCAAGGCCCTGGTGAAGGTGGACTATGAGGAGCTGCCCATGGTGCGGAATCCCCAGGAGGCCATGGCGGAGAACGCCCCCCTGGTCCACCGGGAGGGAAACCTCCTGGCCCACAAGCACATCCAGCGGGGGGACCCGGCGGCGGCTATCGCGAAAGCCAAGCATGTGCTGACGGAGAAATTCTCCACCCCCTGGACGGAACACGCCTTCCTGGAGCCGGAGTGTGCCGTGGCCTATCCCGACGGGGACGGGGTCATGGTCCTCTCCACGGACCAGGGAACCTACGACACCCAGCACGAGACCATGGGGATGCTGGGCCTTCCGGCGGAGAAGGTGAAGGTCCAAAACTGCCTGGTGGGTGGCGGCTTCGGCGGCAAGGAGGACGTGACGGTCCAGCACCACGCCGCGTTGGTAGCCTACCTGACGAAGCGCCCGGTGAAGGTGAAGCTCAGCCGGGCGGAGAGCCTGCTGATTCACCCCAAGCGGCACCCCATGGAGATGGAGTTTACCCTGGGCTGTGACGAAAACGGCATCATCCAGGGCGTGAAGGCCAGTGTGGTGGCCGACACCGGGGCCTATGCCTCCCTGGGCGGGCCGGTGCTGGAGCGGGCCTGCACCCACGCCGCCGGGCCCTATAACTACCAGAACTTCGAGATTGACGGCTGGGCCTGGTACACCAACAATCCTCCCGCCGGGGCCTTCCGGGGCTTTGGCGTCACCCAGACCTGCTTTTGCATTGAGAGCCTTTTGAACCAGATGGCGGACCTGGTGGGCATCAGCCCCTGGGAAATCCGCTACCGCAACGCCATCCGCCCCGGCCAGGAGCTGCCAAACGGCCAGATTGTGGATGAGTCCACCGGCCTGGTGGAGACTCTGGAGGCGGTGAAGCCCTACTACGAAAAGGCCAAATACGCGGGCCTCGCCTGTGCCATGAAGAACGCGGGCGTGGGCGTGGGCATCCCGGACACGGGCCGGGTGCGGCTGACGGTGGAGGACGGCAAGGTCCACATCTTCGCCGGGGCCTCCTGCATCGGCCAGGGCCTGGGCACGGTGCTGACCCAGATGATCTGCGACCAGACGGGCCTTCCCCATGAGGACGTGGTCTATGAGAGGTCGAACACCTATTTCGCGCCGGATTCCGGCACCACCTCCGGCTCCCGGCAGACCCTGTTTACCGGCGAGGCGTGCCGCCGGGCCTGCGAGGGATTGAAAGCCGCCCTGGAAGAGGGGGGCCTTGGCTCCTTGAACGGCAAGGAGTATTACGGCGAGTACCTGGGCAAAACGGACCCCCTGGGGGCCGATGTGCCCAACCCCGTCAGCCATATCGCCTACGGCTACGCCACCCAGGTGTGCGTCCTGGACGAGGACGGGAAGCTGAAGCAGATCGTCGCCGCCCACGACGTGGGCAAGGCGGTAAATCCCCTCTCGGTGGAGGGCCAGATCGAGGGCGGCGTGGTCATGTCCATGGGCTACGCCCTGACAGAGCGCTATCCCCTGGAGGACTGCAAGCCCAATGTGAAGTTCGGCACCCTGGGCCTGTTCCGGGCCAGCCAGATCCCTGAAATCGTCCCCATTATCGTGGAGAAGCCGGGGCTGAATGTGGCCTGCGGGGCCATCGGCATCGGGGAGATTACCTCCATTCCCACCGCCCCCGCCATTGCCGGCGCCTTTTACCGCTACGACGGAAAGCGCCGCACGGCCCTGCCCCTGGAAGGGACCCCCTACAGCAAAAAATAAAGCTGATGGATGCAGAGCACCCCAAGAAGAGCAGGGAGTTCCATTGTGGGGCCTGAGCCCCCGCTCAGGCCATTTCCCCTCAAGCTGCCGGCCTCTTAAGGATTCAATCCTTTCAGGGCCTCCGGCGTGTCCACATCCGTCAGCTCCTCCTCCGGCACTTCCAGCAAAACAAGGTCTTCCTCGTGCCGCCGGATGACGGTGTTTCCCCCGTGGTCCTCCCGGAGCTCCAGCAGCTCCGGGAAGAACCGGGCGGGGAAGACGCAGGGATTCCCCCGGACCCCGCCGTGAGCCAGGGCGGCGATCTTCTCCGGCTGGGAGCGCCAGAGCTCCACCAGGGCCTTGACGCTCTCCCGCTTCAAAAGAGGCTGATCGCTGACCAGGAACATGGCGGCGGCGCAGCCTCCCAGGGATTCCAGTCCCAGGCGGATGGTGTGGCTGATACCCCAATCCGGGTGCTCGTTCCGGACGGCGGAGAAGCGAAACCGCTCCGCCAGGTCCAAAACCTCCGGGTATTGGGTTACCACCGCGACCTGTTCAAATTCCTCCCCGGGCACCGCCTCCAGCGCCCGGAGAATCAGGCTCCGGCCCCCCACTCCGGCGGCCAGCTTGTTCTCCCCAAACCGGCGGGCGTTTCCCGCCGCCATCACCACACAGCCCAATGTCTGTACCATATTCTGCAACCCCCATATTTAGCAAGTGTTTATAAAAGTAGTATATCCTCTTTTCTCCCGTCCAGTCAAGGGTCCCGTTTCCCCGGGAGCGAAGTTGTAATAGAAAAGGAGGGCACCCTATGAGCAAAAGCGTCGGCAAGAGCGTGATCCGGGTGGACGCCTACGAGAAGGCCACAGGCCGGGCCAAATACATGGACGACCTTTGTGACCGCAGCGCCCTGATCGCGAAAATCTGCCATTCCACCATCGCCCACGGCTTTGTGAAGTCCGTGGATACCTCGGCGGCGGAGGCCGTCCCGGGCGTGGTGAAGGTCCTGACCTGCTTCGACGCGCCGGACATCGAGTTTCCCACGGCGGGCCATCCCTGGTCCACGGACCCCCATCACCAGGACGTGGCGGACCGGAAGCTTTTAAACCGGCACGTCCGCTACTACGGCGACGAGGTAGCGGTGGTCATCGCTGAGGACGAGGTGGCCGCCGCCCAGGCTGTCCGGGCTTTGAAGGTGGAGTATGAGGAGCTGCCCTTTGTTCTGGATGCGCAGGAAGCCATGAAGGACGGCGCGCCTCAGATTCAGGAGCGGGCCCAAAACAACATCCTGGCCCACTCCGACGTCCGCCGGGGAGATTATGAAACCGCCCGGCGGGAGCCCGGCCTCATCAAGGTGGAGGGCTGGTACGACACCCCCACCGTCCAGCACTGCCACATTGAAAACCACGGCTGCTTCGCCTATGAGGAGGCGGGCCGGGTGGTGGTGGTCAGCTCCACCCAGATTCCCCACATCGTCCGCCGGGTGGTGGGCCAGGCCCTGGGCCTTCCCTGGGGCAAGGTCCGGATCATCAAGCCCTACATCGGCGGCGGCTTTGGCAATAAGCAGGACGCGCTGTACGAGCCCCTGTGCGCCTGGTGCTCCACGAAGGTCGGAGGACGCCTGGTGAAGCTGGAGTGCAGCCGGGAGGAGACCTTTGTCTCCAACCGGGTCCGCCACGCCATCCGCACCCACATTATTTCCTATGTCCGGCCCGACGGCACATTGGTCGCCCGGAAGCTGGAGGCGTTTTCCAACCAGGGGGCCTACGCCTCCCACGGCCACGGCATCGTGGCCAAGGGCATGAACGCCTTCCCTCAGCTCTACCCCTGCCCCAATGTGGAGTGCGACAGCTGGACGGTGTACACGAACCGGCCCTCCGCCGGGGCCATGCGGGGCTACGGCATCCCCCAGGCCATGTTCGCCGGGGAGAGCCACATCGACGACATCTGCAAGGCGATTCACATGTCCCCTCTGGAATTCCGCCGGAAAAACCTGATGCCCGTGGGCTATGTGGACGGCTTTTCCAAGAACGAGCTCTATTCCGACACCTTCAACCAGTGCATGGACAAGGCCTTGGAGCTGCTGGACTACCGGAAAAAGTTTGAGGAATACCAAAACCAGACCGGCCCGATCCGCAGGGGCGTGGGGCTGGCGGTGTTCTGGTACAATACCGCCGTTTGGCCCATCTCCCTGGAATCCTCCTCCTGCCGGATGGTGCTGAACCAGGACGGCTCCCTCCAGTTCCAGACCGGTGAGACGGAGATCGGTCAGGGCTGCGACACGGCCTATTCCCAGATGGTGGCGGACGCCGTGGGCATTCCCATTGGCGACGTCCATGTAGTCTCCACCCAGGACACGGATATTACCCCCTTCGGCACCGGGGCCTATGCCTCCCGGCAGACCTACATCGGCGGCTTTTCCATCATGCAGACGGCCCTGGCCCTGCGGGAGCGCATTTTGAACGTTGCCCATGAGCAGACCCGGATGCCTGTTTCCAACCTGGACCTGGTGGACGGGCAGATTGTCCGCAAGAGCGACGGGCGCGTTCTGAAATCCCTGGGGGACCTGGCGACGGAAAGCCTGTACTCCCTGGAGAGCAGCCGGCATATCACCGCCGAGACCACGGCGCAGATCAAGTCCAACGCCTATTCCTTCGGCTGCTCCTTCGCGGAGGTCGAAGTCGACATTCCCATGTGCAAGGTGAACCTCCTGCGGCTGGTGAACGTCCACGACTGCGGCACGCTGATTAACCCCGCCCTGGCGGAGGCCCAGGTCCACGGCGGTATGTCCATGGCCATCGGCTACGGCCTTTCCGAGGAATTGAAGTTCGACGAAAAGACCGGCAAACCCCTGAACAACAACCTGCTGGACTATAAGCTCTCCACCTTCATGGACCACCCCACGCTGGAGGCCGCTTTTGTGGAGAACCCGGAGCCCACCAGCCCCTACGGCACCAAGGCCCTGGGCGAGCCCCCGGCCTGCTCCGGCGCCCCGGCCATTCGCAACGCGATTTTGAACGCCACCGGCGTGGCCATCGATTCCTGCCCCATCACGCCCCATGTCCTCTATCGGAAGTTCAAAGAGGCGGGGCTCATCAACGACTAAAGGAGGGTCCAGCGTATGTATGACATGAAAGCCTTATACCAGGCCAAAAGTGTGAAGGACGCCGTGGCCCTGCGCCTTGCCCATCCCGAGGCTCAGATCATCGCCGGAGGGTCCGACGTGCTGGTCCAGATGCGGGAGGGCAAGCGGGCCGGGGCGGAGCTCATCTCCATCCAGACCCTGGACGAGATTCGGGGCGTGTCCCTGGACGCCGGCGGGACCCTTCGCATCGGCTCTCTTACCAGCTTCTCCCACATCACCCGGGACCCCTTGATTCAAAAATATATCAACGTCCTGGGGGAGGCGGTGGACCAGGTGGGCGGCCCCCAGATTCGGAACATCGGCACCATCGGCGGAAACACCTGCAACGGCGTCACCTCCGCCGACTCCGCTTCCACCCTCCACGCCTGGGAGGCCATTGTGGAGCTGACGGGTCCTAACGGCGTCCGCCGCCAGCCCATTCGGGACTTCTACATCAAGGCGGGCAAGGTGGACCTCCGGGAGGGCGAGATTCAAACCGCCATCCTGATTCCAAAAGAGAGTTATGAAAACTGCTTTGGCCACTATATCAAGTACGCCATGCGAAACGCCATGGACATCGCCACCCTGGGAACCTCCGTCAACGTCCGTCTCTCCGCCGATAAGAAAACGGTGGAGCGGGTAAGGGTCGCCTTCGGCGTGGCGGGCCCTGTGCCCCTGCGGGCCGAAACGGCGGAGAAACTGGCCGCCGGACAGCCCGTCAGCCTGGAGCTGGCGGAGCGCTTCGCCCAAGCCGTCAAGGAGGACATCAATCCCCGGGACTCCTGGCGGGCGGCCAGGGACTTCCGCCTCCACATCGCCGTGGAGAGCGCGAAGCGGGCCTTCATCGAGTCCGTGAAACTGGCGGGAGGTGACCTGTGATGGAGAAACACAACATTCAATATCAGACGGTCCGCTTCAACCTCAACGGCAAGGACGTGGAGCGGACGGTGGACGTCCGGGCCAGCCTCACGGACATGCTGCGGAACGACTTCCGCATGACCTCTGTCAAAAAGGGCTGCGAGGTGGGGGAGTGCGGAGCCTGCAACGTGCTGATTGACGGCGAGGCGTTCAACTCCTGCATCTACCTGGCCGTCTGGGCGGAGGGAAAGAAGGTCCGCACCCTGGAAGGCCTCCTGGGCCCCAACGGGGAGCTTTCCGACATCCAACAGGCCTTTGTGGACGAGGCGGCGATTCAGTGCGGCTTCTGCTCTCCGGGCTTCATCCTGACGGCGGTGGAGATTCTGGAGTCCGGCAAGGAGTACACGGATGCGGAGCTGCGCAAGCTCCTTTCCGGCCACCTCTGCCGGTGCACGGGGTATGAAAACATCCTCCGGGCGGTGAAGAAAACCATGTACAAGCGGCTGGGGAAGGAACTGCCCCGGTGATGGAAAACCGGCGGGACGCGCACAGCGTCCCGCCGGTTCGTGGTTTTTAGAGCAGTTCCCAGAAATCATGAGAAAAAAGGAAGCGAGGGCGGGGAGCGCAGGGCAAGGCGGAGGACGCAGGCGGGCTGACGCCCGTCAAGGACGACAACGCGGCCCTGCGATTCCTGGACCGCTGAACTTTTCTCATGATTTTTGGGTGCTGCTCTAATAACCTGTTTTCTTACCCTCCGGCTGCCCGTAGGATTTGAACCGCTCCATGACGTCCTCCATGGCCTCCTTGCCGAGGACGTTGGGCGTCCCGATGCACAGGGCCCGGTATTGAAGCTCCGCCACATATTCCATGTTCAGCGCCAGGCCGTAGGCCCCGGCGAGGTCCTTTCCGCAGGCCACCAGCCCGTGGTTTCCCAGCAGCACGGCGTCGCTGTCCCCGGCAGTCTCCACGGCGGCCTCCGCCAGCTCTAAGGTGCCGAAGGGGTAGTAGGGCGCACAGGGGACCTCCGCCGCCCCGGCGTCGGCGATGGCGTAGTGAACGGCCCGGAGGGGCCGGCCCAGTACGGCGAAGGTGGTGCAGTACATGGAATGGGTGTGGACCACGGCCCGGATGTGGGGCTTGTTCTTGTAAAAAAGGGTGTGGAGGGCCCACTCGCTGGAGGGCTTCCGGGTTCCATCCGCAATGTTGGCCTCCAGATCCGTCACCACCACGTCCTCGGGCCGGGTGTCGAAATAGCCGATGCCGGAGGGGCTGATGGCCATGAGGCCCCGCTCCGGGACATAGACGCTGATGTTTCCGCTGGTGCCGGTGCAAAGGCGGCCGGCGCTCATTTTCCTGCCGTACTCCACCACCAGCTCCCGTTCTTTTTGCAGCAGCATAGCCGAATCCTCCTCAGTAAAATTCCCGGACTTCCGAGTCAAAATATTGGTCCAGCAGATAGGGGACGTAGACCCCCTTGTCCGTCACCACCCCGGAAATCAGGTGCGGGGGCGTCACGTCAAAGGAGGGATAAACCCCTTTGACCTCCGGGACGGTGTTGGGAATGCCCCAGGAGGTCAGCACGGGACCGGGGTCCCGCTGTTCGATGACAATGTCTGCCGCCGACCGTTTGTCCCGGTCAGGGATGCCGGTGACATAGTAGGGAACGCCGAAGTACTTGGCCAGAATCGCAATCTGAAAGGTGCCGGTTTTGTTGGCGATGTGCCCGTCCCGGGCAATGGTGTCCGCGGCGGAGGTAAAGACATCGATTCCCTCCCGCTCCATGGCGTAGGCAATCATATTGTCCGTGAGCACCGTGGTGTCAAAGCCTGCCTGGGCAAAGCAGCTGGCGGTGAGCCGGGCCCCCTGGAGGAAAGGCCGGGTTTCCGCGCAGAACACCCGGAAGGACCTTCCCGTTCGCCTTGCGGCCCGGATAAGAGTTCCGATGATGGTTTCCCCGTAGCACTGTGTGAGAACCGTTCCGCCCTCCGGGACGAGGGCCTCCAAGCGGTCCCCCACCAGCTGCATCGTGCTGTAGCGCCGCCCCAGGGATTCCAGGGTGTCTTCCACAATGGCGGCGACGGGGTTTTGTCCCGCTTCCAGCGCCGCCTCCGCCACGTCCGCGCAGCGGAAGGTGATCTGGCCGTAGCGGTTGGCGGTGGTGGGCCGGGCGTGGGCCAGCTCCTGGGCCGCCTGGCGGAGAAAGGCAAGCTGTTCCGCCCGGCCTTTATCCCGGGCCTGGTGGGCCGCCAGGGCCATGCCCATGCCCACGGCGGTATAGGGCCCGGCGCTCTGGGTCACCATGTCCGCAATGGCCCGGACCACCTGCCGGTAGGTTTCGCAGACCTCGAACCGGACCTCCCTCGGGTAGACCCGGCGGTCTAAAATGCGGACCTTTCCATCCTCGTACCAGGCCACATGTTCGTATTGCAGGAGGAAGGGCATGCCCTCGTCCATCCGCTTCATATTGGCGCGCCTCCTTCACGGCGGGGTTCCGCCCGGTGTTTTCCACATCATACCCCATCGGGCGGGAAAATGCAAACGGAAAAATGATTGTCCTTTTCCTCTCCATCCGTTATACTGGAATACAACAAAAGGGAGGCGGCAAGCATGACGGAGCTTCGAAGGCACGCGGAACAAATTTACGGCGAGGCAATTCGCCGGGCGCTGCCGGATGTGGCGGTGAGGGAGGCCCTGAGGGACTTCCGTCCCGGCCCTGGCCGGACGCTGCTGGTTTCCGTGGGAAAGGCGGCGTGGCGGATGGCCTCCGCCGCCCTGGAAGCCGTAAGCGTGGACGGCGGTTTGGTGGTGACGAAATACGGCCACAGCCAAGGGCCCCTGCCGGGCCTGGAGATTTTAGAGGCGGGGCACCCGGTGGCGGACGCGGCTTCCTTCGCCGCATCGGAGCGGGCTTTGGAGCTGGTCCAGGGACTGGGGGAGGAGGATGACCTGCTGTTTCTCCTCTCCGGCGGGGGCTCCGCCCTCTTCGAGGCGTCGGACCTCTCCCTGGCGGAATTTCAGGACATCAACCGCCGGCTTCTTTCCTGCGGCGCGGACATCCAGGAGGTCAACCGGGTCCGCAAGCGGCTGTCCAACGTAAAGGGGGGCCGTTTCGGCGCGGCCTGCGCCCCGGCCCGGATGTTTTCCGTGGTGCTTTCCGACGTGCTGGGGGACCGGCTGGACATGATCGCCTCCGGCCCCGCCGCTGTGGACGGCTCTACGCTGGAAGAGACCTTGGCGGTGGCGGAGAAGTACGGCTTAGAGCTGTCTCCTCAGGCCCGGGCCCTGCTGGCCCGGCCCCTTCCGGCGGCGCTGCCCCATGTGGAGAGCCGGATCTGCGGCAGCGTCTCCCAGCTCTGCCAAACGGCGGCGGAGGTCTGCCGGGGACTTGGCTACGAGGCCCGGGTCCTCACAGACCGGGCGGCGGGGGAGGCCCGGGAGACCGGGGAAAATCTGGCCCGGACCCTCCTCCGGGAGCGGGAGGCGGGGAAGCCCCTGGCCCTCATCCTGGGCGGCGAGACCGTGGTGCGGATTACCGGAAAAGGAAAGGGAGGCCGGAACCAGGAGCTGGCCTTGGCGGCGGCCACCGTCCTGGCGGGGACGGAGGGAACGGCTCTGTTCTCCGTGGGCTCCGACGGCACCGACGGCCCCACAGACGCGGCGGGGGGCTATGTGGACGGCGGAACCCGGGACCGCCTCCGGGCGCTGGGGATAGAAGTCCCGGCGGTGCTGGCGGAGAACGACTCCTACCACGCCTTGAAGAAAATCGGGGGCCTGATCGTCACCGGGCCTACGGGCACCAATGTCAACGATTTGAGCGTGGGGCTGTACCGGCCTTCGGCAATGCCGTGATACTTGGAGGCGGTTTTTCCCATGATCTGAGAGGAACGGCGGAGAAGGGGACGCCCGGAGATGTCCCGGAGATGTCAGAGTTTGCCTTTTTCGGAATAATACTTGATCATTTTCCACAGGAATGATACAATATCAACCATTGAGTTTGAGAACGCGGGGGCGTAGGCTGCGAAGCGCGGGCGCCGCTGCGGGATTCAAGTAAAGGCAGGGGATGAGTATGTCAATCTTTGAGCGGTTTGTCTCAAAAGAGGCGGGCGGGCAGGAGAGAAAAGCGTTTCATCCCACTCCCTACAGGAGGATGTTCTCAGAGCTGGAAACGACGGGCGGCGAGCTGAAGGAGCAGTATCCTGATGACTTCAAAACGGTGGAGAGCTTTATCTGGGCTTTAAAGGAGGCGTGCAGGGCCCGGTACAAGAAAGCGGTGAACGGCGACCTGCAGCCCATGAAGGCGGAGGCTCGTTTTTTTCTTGCCGAGGACCGGATGAGCGCCTATGCGTGCCTACTTCGGCCGGAGAACGGCGGAGAAGAGATTACCTTGGAAGAATTCCTGGGGGATATGCACTATGAGGGCATACACTACGGGATTTTGCGGGAAGACATACAACGGGAGTTTGGCCTGGGATATTTCCGGATTTTTCCCGTGGCGCGGGGGAAGCCCCCCGTAGCGGGGGAAGACGGAAAGGTGACGGAGCTTCTCCAGCGCCGCAAAAATATGAGCCTGGAGGTACAAAGCGGAAGCCAGGTGGATTTTAATGAGGACGCCCAGCTCCAGCCCATTCGGAAGGGGACGGTCATCTGCCTGATACGGCCCCCAAGGGAGGGTGTGGACGGCATGGACGTAACGGGCCAGATTCTTCCCAGCCCTCCGCCAGAGGGCGCGTGCGTACCCCAGGGGAAGAACACGGTCATTGGCCGGGGCGGACAGGCACTGACTGCCGGCGTGGATGGGATTTTGTACATCGAGGACGACCGCTTCTGCATTCACGAGCAGAAAATCATTGACGGCGATGTGGATCAATTCCAGGGGACGCTCCGGGTTTCCGGCAACCTTTACATAGGGGGAAATGTGGACGGCGGCGTTGAAGTGGAGGCCTCCGGCGAAATTGTAATCAATGGAAAAATGGGGCAGGCCCGGGTAACGTCCACAAACGGAACCATCCGGGTGCAGAAGGGCGTTTATGGAACGGAGGGCAAAACCTTTTTGACGGCCGCCTGCCAGGTGCAGTCCCCTGTGATGGAGTGGGCGGAAATTGACGGCGGAACCAGCGTGATCGCGGAGACGATTTCCAACAGCGTCATTCGCTGCGGCGGCACGGTCTATGTGATGAGCGGGCGGGGAATGATTGTGAACAGTGTGATCCGGGCCGGAGACAGCATTTTGTGCCAGCGGGTCGGCAATCTGGCCGGAGGCCGGAGCAAGTTTTCCGTTGGTTACCCGCCCCATGTCCCCGAATCATGGGAACGAGTCAAGGCGGAACAGGCGGAGGTCCAGTCGACCCTGGAGAAGCTGTGGAATCCGATGATTGGCCTGAAAAGAAAAGGAAGCCGCATTTCGGAAGGAGAGAAGTCGCTGCTGGAGCAGCTTGTGGAGCAGCGGGAGCTTTATTTTAAAAAGCAGGAAGCCCTGATTGCGGAATTAAAGTCTTTGAATAAGGCGCTGGATAAAAAAAGCAAAGGGCGAATACGCTGTGAGAAGCTGTACCCCTTTCTGGATGTTCAGATTGGCAGATTGACGGAGGAAATCACCACCGTGGAGGAGGACTGCAATATTCATGTTGAGGAGAACAGGGTGCTCTTAAAATAGCAGCCGCCCGCTTTGCGCAGCAAAGCGCCGTCAGGAACCCAACGGTCCTGACGGCGCTGTTTTTTTGAAAGCCGCGCTGTTTTCGCGGCGTATTTTCAGTGAGGCAGAACCAGGCTGACGGCGCACAGGGCCAGGGCGGCGGCGCAGCCGATGTCCACAGCCTTTCGGTGGTTGGCAAAAAGCTTTTGCAGCGCCGCTCCGGCAAAGAGCCAGGCCAGATTGGCAGCCGGACCGGTGAAGGGGAGGAACAGCCCCACCGCCAGCAGGGCCCAGAAGGACCTGGTGTAGGGCAGGACAAAAGAGGTCATTGCCATCAGGCAAAAGACCATGATTTTCACATTCGTCAGCTGTACCAGCAGTCCCGTGAGAAAGCCCGGAGCCTCCGGGGCCTGGCCCTCCGGCCCGGCGGAGGAGCGGAGGGTGTGCCAGGCCATCCACAGCAGGTAAGCTGCTCCCACCCAGGACAAAAGCCCCACGTACTGATCCAAAACGGCGCCCAGGAAATAGGTGACCAGTACGGAAGCCAGGGACACCAGCGCGAAGCCGGTGAACAGCCCCCGCCACTGCCGCAGGGCGGGGCCCTTTCCATACCGCAGGGCGGTGGAGAGGGAACAGAGGTTGGCGGGGCCGGGGGTAATGGCGCCCACATAGCAGTAGAGCAGGAAGGAGGGGAGAAGGGACAGGGGCATGACGGACACCATCCTTTGGTTGAGATGGGCCCATCATAGCAGAAAAGAATCTATTTGAAAAGCGAAAGTTTTTAAAGTATACTATTGATAAAACCGATGAGTTGGGAGGGACCCCTATGGAACTGAAAAATCTTCGCACCTTCCAGACGGTGGTGGACCAGGGGAGCTATCAAAAGGCGGCGGAGCGGCTGGGGTATACCCAGTCCACCATTACCGTCCAAATCCAGCAGCTGGAGGAGGAGCTGGGGGTTCCCCTCTTTGAGCGGGTGGGCCGAAGAATGGTGCTGACGGAGGCGGGAGAGCGGGCGCTGCCCCAGGCCCGGGAACTGCTGGAAGCGGCGGAGCGGCTTTTGGAGTGCGGAAAAACCGGGAGCGTTCCCACGGGGACCCTCCGGGTGGACATGGCGGAGACCCTGCTGTGCTATCAGATGCAGCCGGTGATCCGGGCCTTCCGGGAGCGGGCTCCCCAGGTCCGGCTGATTGTGCGGAGCTGCAACTGCATGCAGATTCCCCAAGGGGTCCGCACCGGGGCCTGTGATTTGGGAGTGGGCTACGACATGGACTGGAACCGGGAGGCCCTGGAGGTGGAGTCCATGGGGAGCTATGACATCGTGCTCCTGGCCTCCCCGGATTTTACGGAGCCGGATTTCACCACCCCCGGCCAGCGGAAGGCCGCCTCCCTGGTCACCGACGAGCCGGACAGCATTTTCCGCCGCCGCCTGGAGGCGTACCTCTGCCGGCGGGAGATTGAACTGGACGTGACGCTGGAGCTGTGGAGCATCGAGACCATCAAGCGCTGCGTCATGAGCAACCTGGGCTTTACCTACCTGCCCCGCTTTGTGGCGGAGGAGGAACTGGCGGACGGACGGCTGGTGGAGCTGGAAGCGCCCATCTCCGGCGTCCCCGCCCCGGCCCTGTGCGCCTGGCGGAAGGGGAGGTGGGTTACCCCGGCCATGGAGCTCTTTCTTTCGCTGCTGCGGGAGGCCTTGGCGGAGGGGGAGCCCCTCAGTGCCGCCGCTTCCGCTCCGGCCCTGGGTCCCTTCTCTGGAAGGGCTTGTCGATTAAAATAATGTCGTCCCCTATGCGCTGGATGCAGTCCCAGGGGATGTAGAACTCCTCTCCCCGCCCGAAGAGCCCGAAGAACCGGGCGGGCCCGTAAACTACAATGGCAACCACCTGCCCCTCCGGGGCCCGGAGGTCCAGGTCCGCTACCAGTCCCAGGCGGGAGCCGTCGTTGATGTTGATGACCTCCTTCCGGCGGAGGTCCTGAAACCGGAACTGCATGGCCCTCAACTCCTTTCGTGAAAGCCTATGCGCCCCCTGGGCCGTCCTATTCTGACAAAAGGTCCCAGTATAGGAAAAATGGCCGCTGGAGATACTGACTTTGCGGCGGCAAGAGGGGGAAGACCTCCCGTCCGCCGTGTGGAAGTATACACAAGAGGGGGCTTCTTTCATGCAGGGAAAAGTCGAGATCGCGGGGGTCAACACCGCCAAGCTGAAGGTGCTGAAAAACGAGGAAACCATGGCGCTTCTCCGCCGGACCAAGGAGGGAGACCAGGAGGCCCGCCGCCAGCTCATTGAGGGAAACCTCCGGCTGGTGCTGTCCGTCATCCAGCGCTTTTCCAGCCGGGGGGAGAACGTGGACGACCTGTTTCAAGTGGGCTGCGTAGGGCTTATCAAGGCCATTGACAACTTCGACATCAACCAGCCGGTGAAATTTTCCACCTACGGCGTGCCCATGATCATCGGCGAGATCCGCCGCTATCTCCGGGACAACAGCGCCATCCGGGTTTCCCGGTCCATGCGGGACACGGCCTACCGGGTCCTCCAGGTCCGGGAGCGGCTGATTTCCGAGACCCAGCGGGAGCCCACCGTGGAGCAGATTGCCAAGGAGCTGGACATCCCCCGGGAAGACGTGGTCTTCGCCATGGACGCCATTGTGGACCCGGTGTCCCTCTATGAGCCGGTGTACTCCGACGGCGGGGACGCCCTGTGCGTCATGGACCAGGTCCGGGATACCCAGAATACCGACGAGCACTGGACGGACCGCATCGCCCTGAAGGACGCCTTGAAGCGCCTGGACGACCGGGAGCGGCGCATCCTGTCCCTGCGGTTTTATGAGGGCAAGACCCAGATGGAGGTCTCCGCCGAGGTGGGCATCTCCCAGGCCCAGGTCTCCCGGCTGGAGAAGGGGGCCATCAATACCATCAAAAAAAATATTTAGTCCAGGGCCCGCTGCTTCCGGCGGGCCTTTTTCGTGGTTTCCCTTGTATTTTCTTCCGGGAACTGCTATAATGATACAACTGTGAAAGGGGGAGGACTATGGATTTCGGCGGGCTTGTCCGCTCCATTGACTGGAATTTTCTGGAGAGCACCTTGACAAGAGTCCTGGCGGTCCTCCTCTGCCTGACGGTCCATGAGACCTGCCACGGCCTGGCGGCTTACGCGCTGGGGGACCCCACGGCCCGGGATCGCCGCCGTCTGAGCCTGAACCCCCTGCGGCATATCGACTGGCTGGGCCTTGCCATGATGCTGGCCGTGGGCTTTGGCTGGGCCAAGCCCGTTCCGGTGGACCCCCGGCATTTTAAAAGGCCCAAGCAGGGCATGGCCCTCACCGCCCTGGCGGGCCCGGCGTCCAATTTCCTGCTGGCCCTGCTGGTGATGGCCCTCAGCCGGGTGATTTACCAGTATTTCCCCTACAGCCGGGGCGGGGCCCTGGCCTTCGAGTTTTTGCTGTATACCCTGGCCCCCCTGTCCATTGGCTTGGGGCTGTTCAACCTGCTGCCCATTCCGCCTCTGGATGGGTCCAAGGTGCTGGGGGCCTTCCTGCCGGACACAACCTACTTTGGCCTGATGCGCTATGAGCGCTTCGGTATGTTTTTGCTGCTGGCCCTGAGCTGGTTCGGCGTCACCGGGGACCTTATCAGCGAGGCGATCCTTGGCGTTTACCGCTTCTTCTTCGAGCTGTTTTTCTAAATCCGCCCGGGGCCGTTCCGGCGCGGTGGGAGGTATTTTTGGAAAGTCCCGTATTCAAACTGGAAAAGGTGGTCCACTCCCGAACGGAGGAGTTACAGGACTTCGAGGGTCCCCTGGACCTGATTCTCTTCCTTCTGGGGAAGAATAAGATGGAGATTCAAGACATCTCCATTTCCCTAATCTGCGACCAATACTTAAGCTGGCTGGACCGGCGGAAGGAGCTGGACCTGGAGGTGGCCAGTGAATTCGCCGCCATGGCCTCCCATTTGGTGTACCTCAAAACCCGGATGCTCCTCTCCATTGAGGACGAGGAGGCCAAAAGCGAGATGGAAGCCCTCATCCAGTCCCTGGAGGAGCGCCGCCGGGGGGAGAGCTATGCCTACGTCAAGGCCATGGGGGAGAAGCTGGCCCCCCTGGGGGAGTTCGGCCGGAGTGTCTGCGTCCGGGGGCCGGAGCCCCTGGAGCCCGGAGAAATCCTTTATGACCACCGCCCCCGGGACCTTCTGCGGGCCATGCGGGAGCTCCAGGCCAGGGCGGAGCGGAAGCTGCCGCCGCCAAAAGCGGCCTTCCAGGAAATCGCCCGGCACGAGCCCTATCCGGTGGAGCGGAAAGCCCGGGACATCCTGCGCCGTTTGCGGGACGGAACCGTCACCCGCTTTCTCCAGCTCTTTCACGGCAGCCGGAGCCGCAGCGAGATTGTGGCCACCTTCCTGGCGGTGCTGGAGCTGTGCCGGTCCCATGTGCTGCAATTGACGGGCTCGGAAACCGAGTGCACCGTCCGGCAGGTGGGAGACCCGCCGGAGCATCTCGCCGCCCAGGCGGAAGAAATCTGAGGAGGCCCCATGGAGAGAAAGGAAATCGAATCCGCCGTGGAGGCGATCTTGTTCGCCTCCGGCGAACCCGTGCAAATCAAACGCCTCTGCGCCGCCCTGGAGCTGGCCCGCCCCGCCGTGGAGCGGGCGCTGAAGGACCTGGGCGACCACTATGCCTTCGACCAGCGGGGCATCCGCCTGGTGCAGATGGAGGACTGCTGGCAGCTTTGCTCCGCCCCGGAGTTTGGGGACGCGGTCCACCGGGCCCTGGAGGTCCGCAAGCCCGCCAAGCTCAGCCAGCCGGCCCTGGAGGCCCTGACCATCATCGCCTACTACCAGCCCACCACCCGGGCCTATGTGGACCAAATCCGGGGCGTGGACAGCTCGTATACCATGAGCCTGCTCCTCAACCGGGACCTTATTGAGGAGTGCGGGCGGCTCCAGGTGCCGGGGCGGCCCCGGCTGTACCGGACCACCAAGCAGTTTCTCCGGGCCTTTCACCTCAGCAGCTTGGAGGACCTTCCGGAACTGACGGAGCCCTCCGAGGAGGAGGACCCCCTGGACCCGGAGGCCGACGGCCAGATGCGCCTGGGGGAGAACGGAGAGATCGTGTCCTCTCAGGAGGAGGAAGAGACGGAATAAGGAAGGGAGGCGCCGCCTGTGGTATGTCTGTGGATTCTGGCGGTAATCATACTGCTGACTGCCTTGCTCTGCTGGACCCGGGTGGGCTTCTGGGTGGCCTTTGGCGGGGAGGCGCTCCGCCTGGACGTGAAATTTGGGCTGCTGCGGGTACATATTCTTCCCGCCAAGCCCCAAAAGCCCAGGGAGGAGAAGCCGAAAGAGGAGAAGAAAAAGCCCCCCAAAGAGCCGGAGGAGAAGGAACCGAAGCCTAAGCGCGCCTTCACCCTGGAGGACGGAAAGGACGCCCTCCGCACCCTGCTCCCGCCGCTGAAGCGGGCGCTGCGGCGGTTTGGCCGGGGCATCCGGGTAAAGCCCCTGCGGCTGTCCCTGGTGCTGGGGGGGCAGGAGGACCCCGCCGCCGCGGCCCAAGCTTATGGGGAGATCCAGGCCGCCGTCTGGACGGGGATGCCCCTGCTGGAGCGCCTGGTGGATGTCCGGGACGCATACATTCACACGGACGTGGACTTTATGGCCTCCGCCGCGGCGGTGGAGGGAGAGGCCGGCGCTACGATCCGCATCGGCACGCTGCTGGCCATGGGCTTCGGCTTGGCGTTCCCGGCCCTGGGCTGGTTCCTGCGCTGGCGGAAGCGTTGCAAGGCCCGGCCTCCCAAGCAGGAAAGGAAAACCAAGAAGCCCAAGGGCCATCCGCCGGAGGAGCCGCCAACCGAGAAGCCGGCCGCGTAAGGCGTGATGACCGCTATGATGATGGAATCCAACAGGAGAAAGGACGAAAAAGATGGACAACATGGATAAGAAGCACCCGGTCAGCGAGCTGATGCGTTCCACCATTGAAAAAATTCATGAGCTGGTGGATACCAACGTCATTGTGGGACAGCCCATCACCACCCCTGACGGCGTGACCCTGATTCCCATTTCCCGGGTCAACTTCGGCTTTGGCAGCGGCGGAGGGGATTACGGCAAATCCATGAAGGGCGAGAACTTCGGCGGCGGAGGCGGCGCGGGGGTGAAAATCGACCCCGTGGCCTTCCTGACCATCAAAGACGGCGTGACCCGGGTCCTGCCGGTGGCGGTGCCCCCGGTGTCCACCCTGGATCGCATTGTGGACATGGCGCCGGACCTGATGGACAAGGCGGAAAAATTCCTGGACAAGAAAAAGGCGGAGAAGGAGCAAGAATCCGTCTGAGCCGGGCATACTATCATCACTTGACTGTTGACGAACGGAGTGATGACGCTTGCTGAAAACTTTCCCTTTCCGAAGGGCCGGGGCGCTGGCCCTGGCCTTGGCCTGCCTGCTGGCGGGCCGGGTCCGGGCAGTGGAGGTCTCCGCCTCCGCCGCGGTCCTGATGGATATGGACAGCGGCCGGGTGCTCTACGAACGGAACGCCGGAGCCCGGATGCTCATCGCCAGCACCACGAAGATTCTGACGGCCCTGGTGGCCATCCGGGACGGGAATTTGTCCGACACGGTGAAGGTGAGCCGGGAGGCCGCCTATACGGAGGGTTCCTCCATGTATCTCAAGGAGGGGGAGGAGCTGACCCTGGAGACTCTGCTCTACGGTTTGCTCCTCTGCTCCGGGAACGACGCCGCCGTGGCGGTGGCGGAGCATGTGGGGGGCAGCGTGGAGGGCTTTGTGGAGCGGATGAACGAAACCGCCCTGGAGCTGGGGATGGAGGATTCCTCCTTCGCCAACCCCAACGGCCTGGACGACGAGGAGCACTATTCCACCGCCTACGACATGGCCCTGCTGGCCCGGGCGGCCATGGGAAACGAGACCCTGGTCCGCATTGCCTCCACCCGGACGGCGACCATCGGCGGGCGGACCATGACGAACCACAATAAGCTGCTTCGCTACATGGACGGCTGCCTGGGCCTGAAAACCGGCTACACCCGGGCGGCGGGCCGGACCCTGGTGAGCTGCGCGGAGCGAAACGGCCAGCGGCTCATTGCCGTGACCCTCCAGGACGGCAACGACTGGGCGGACCACCAGAGCCTCTATGACTACGGCTTTTCCGCCTACCCCGCCAAACGGATGGCCCAGCTGGGCCACAAGGTGGCGGAGGAGGCGGGGATTCCCCTCATCGCGGCGGACAGCTTCGCCTGGCCCCTGGCGCAGGGGGAAGCGCTGGAAACCTCCGTGAAGCTTGAGCGGGATCTGACCGGGCCCCTCCGGGCAGGAACCCGGGTGGGGAAGGCGGTGTTCTCCCTGAACGGGAAGGAAGTGGGCCGGGTGGGCCTTCTGATAGGAAGCGATATCAGCCCGCCTCCCGGCGAAGAGGCCGCAAGCTCCGGCTCCTGGAAGCCGGAGGTGGAGACTGCCATGACGGTACTGCGAAAGTATAGGTGAGGCAATGGAAGAACGGCTGCAAAAGCTCCTCTCCGCCGCCGGGGTCTGCTCCCGGCGGGCGGCGGAGGGCTACATAGAGGCGGGCCGGGTGACGGTGAACGGCGAGACGGCCCGGCTGGGGGCCAAGGCCGACTCGGACCGGGACGAGATCCGCCTGGACGGAAAGCCCCTGCCCGCCAGGGCGGAGCCGGTGTATCTCCTTTTGAACAAGCCCCGGGGTTACGTCACCACCCTCTCCGACGAAAAGGGGCGGAAGACCGTGGCGGAGCTGGTGGCGGACTGCGGCGTCCGGGTGTACCCGGTGGGCCGCCTGGATTTGGATTCCGAGGGGCTGCTGCTGCTGACCAACGACGGCTGTCTGGCCCGGCGGCTGACCCACCCCAGCTGTGAGGTGGAAAAGACCTACCACGTCTGGGTCCGGGGCCCGGTCGAACAGGCGGCGGAACGCCTTGCCCAAATCCGGGACCTGGAGGGGGAGCCCATCCGCCCCGCCCGGGTAGAGACTCTCCGGCAGGGGAAAGAGGCGGCTAAGCTGGCCGTCACCATCCACCAGGGGAAGAACCGGCAGGTCCGCCGGATGTGCGCTGCCTGCGGCCTGGAGGTGGAGCGCCTCCGCCGGGTGCGGGAGCACACGCTGGCGCTGGGAACCCTGCCGCCGGGGAAGTGGCGGCGCCTGACGGCGGAGGAGGTCCGGGAACTGCGGGGTGGAGGCCGCGAAAGGACCGTTTAGAAAAAATTCATAGCTGATGTAGTAAGTTAAATGCAGAAAAGGTTTTTCAACCTTTTTCTGCATTATTTTTTTACCCAAACGGGGGCAGAAACGGGTGAAAGGGGTGATTTAGGTGAGGACTTTGACGCTGGACGACCG
>NZ_CATMPS010000011.1:0-78144 GCF_950073225.1 uncultured Oscillibacter sp. | reverse complement strand
CGGTCGTCCAGCGTCAAAGTCCTCACCTAAATCACCCCTTTCACCCGTTTCTGCCCCCGTTTGGGTAAAAAAATAATGCAGAAAAAGGTTGAAAAACCTTTTCTGCATTTAACTTACTACATCAGCGGGTGAAAATGTGAGAATCAGAGAACTGCGGGAACAGGCCGGGCTGACCCAGGACCAAGTTGCGGAGCATATGGGCGTGGATCAGGCGGCGGTGCATCGCTGGGAGATTGGCAAGGCTATGCCCAGGGCGGCAAAGCTGCCGGAGCTGGCGGCTCTCTTGCATTGCTCCATCGACGAGCTCTACAGCCGCGACTCTCCCCCGGCGGCGGGCTGACGGGCAAACCCATGCGAAAGGAGGTATCCAAACATGAATCCCCGTCCCTCGTCCTATGAGGCCCTTCCTTGGGTCCTGACCCCCGAAGAAGTAGCGCCCTTGCTGAATGTCGGCATGTGTACCGTCTATGAGCTGCTTCGGAGCAAGCAGCTCAAGCACACCCGGATCGGCGTGCAGTACCGCATCCTCAAGCAGGACGTGCTGGCCTTCATGGGCCAAGGCTCCCAGACGGCAGAAGCCGTCTGACCAGACCATAACACAAACAGGAGGAGAAAACCATGTCGGAACTGTCCCAAAACATCTACCGGACCGGGCGGATTTGTACCGGTCTCACCCAGGAGGCGGCGGCCGAACAGATCGGCGTCGCGGCTGAAACGCTCCGGGCCTATGAAGCCGGGCGGCGGATTCCCCCCCGGTGACGTTGTGGAGCGGATGGTGCTCTGCTACCACACCCCCGCCCTCGCCTACCGCCATCTCCGGGAAACCGGCGGCTTGATCTCTTACGTGGTCCCAGAGCTGGAGTCCCGCAGTGCGCTGGAATCGGCAGTCCGGGTCTACTTGCTACTGACCCGCTTCGCCAAGAGCCAGGCCGTGGACCGTCTGCTGGAGATCGCCGAGGGCGGCGTCAGTCAGAGAGAACAGGCCGAGTTCAATCAAATTACAGCGGATCTCCGGGAGCTGGCCCGCCCCTGCCTGGAGCTGGATGTGTTCTGGAGAGACACCGGAAAGGAGGAACTATGAAACGCTATGTGATTCAGCGTCGTATCCACAACTGGGACCCCTGGGAGGTCTGCCCCGGCCGGGAGTACGACACCCTGGAGGAAGTCAAAGCGGCCTTCCCCGGCGTGGACCTGCTGGCGGGAGACGACTCCCTCATGGACCTGGACCTGACGAAGGCGGAAACCGGAACTGCGAAGGCGGCGGTCCTGCGGGACATGGCCCTGCTTCTGGCGGAGGAGGACCGCTACGACGTGTGCATCGTGGACTGCCCCCCGGCTTTCAACGCGGCGTCGGCCGCGGCGCTGGCGGCGGCGGATGAGGTGATTATCCCCATCAAACTGGACGCCTTCAGCCTCCGGGGGATGACAAACCTTCTGCGGCAGCTCGCCAATGCCCGGACCATCAACCCGGCTCTGCGGCTGTCGGGCATTCTGCCTACCATGTGGTACCGGAGCCGGCGAATCCAGGAGGCGGAGGAGACGCTGCGCGGCAGCGGCCTGCCGGTGTTTCCCCACATCCGCCGGACGGACAAGGTGGACGAAATGACATTTGACCAGGAACCCCTGATTGTGTGCAATCCGCGCTGCGCTGCCTGCGTAGATTACCGGCGGTTCATTCGCGAATGGCTGAACCCGGAAGGAGGCACGGCGCATGGCTGAAACAGGAAAAGGAGGTTTTGATATGGCATTTGAAAACGGCTCCCGGGTAATGAACGGGACCTTCGGCACCGTGTGGGCGGACGGCAGCGAGATTGCGGAGATTTCCGCCTTCCAGCTGAAGGTGGCGAAGAATTTCGACCCCATCAACATGTGCGGCCAGATGGCGGAGGACCGGAAGCTGACGGGCATTAAAATTACCGGCTCCATGACGCTGCACAAGGTCTACAGCCGGGGGGCGGAGGACGTGAACGCCGCCAACCGGGGCCACGACGTGCGGCGGACTTTGGTTGCCAAGCTGGCGGACCCGGACGCCTACGGCGCGGAGCGGGTGGCGGTGTACGGCATGAACTACGACGAGCAGACCCTGATGGACTTCGCCGCCGGTAAGGCGGGGAGCATGACGGTCCCCTTCCAGGCCACGGGGTTTGAGTATCTGGACCAGGTGCCGCCGCCCCAGTGAGGGCATGAAAGAAGCCGCCCCTGACAGGCGGCGAGAATTGACAAAATACAGTGCGGCTGGTATGATGAGGCCAGAAGGACGCTGTTGCATAATAGGCGGTCGGCCCATTCCCTTGCGAAAGGGGGTGGTTCATTTCCCGGAGATCGTATCGAAGGGAGGTGACGCTGATGTGGAGAAAACGGCTGTACGCAGTACTCCGGTTTCTGGTGTGCTTGGCTTTTTGGGCCTACATACTCACCATAAAAGCGTGTTGACCGCTCGGCTGGTCCCCAAGCGGTCAACTCTGTTGACTAGACTTCCGGGCTGACCGCCATGCGGCAGCGCCCTTCTATGTTCATTATACCGAAATCAGCCGCTTTGTCAAGAGTACGACAGGGCGGCTGGTTCTTTTGATATGGAGGAGCATATGGAAAACGAGAAAAAAGTAAGCGTGCTGGACCTGCTGCTGCGGCCGGAGCTGCCGGATGTGCGGAAGTCCCTGCCGGAGAAAAAGGCGGAGGTGAAGCGGCTGACGGAGCTGGCCGGGGAGCCGGTGGTCTTCACTCTGCGGGGGCTCACCTATGACGAGAGCCGGAAGGTCCAGGACAAGCCCCGGGAGGAACAGGCGGTTTCCGCCGTACTCTACGGCTGCAAGGACCCGGACTTCCGGGACAAGCGGCTGCTGGACCCGGAGAGGGGCGTTGTAACGCCGCCGGACGCCATCAAGGCGAGGCTGACCGCCGGGGAGATTGACGAGCTGTACATTGAGATTCAGAAGCTCTCCGGCTATCTCCGCCGGACCCTTGCCGAGGTAAAAAACGCCTAGAGGCGGCGGACGACCCGGGATTGTCCCTGCTGTACTATCTGTTCGCCGCCAAGGGCTGGGGGCTGAGGGACCTCCGGGCTTTTTACGAGGGCCGGGACGGGTGGATGGACATTATCCGGGCGTTCGCCGCCTACCAGGCGGAGAGACGGGGCGAGGGCTACAAGTGGTAAAGAAAACCGCCCTCCCGGAGGGGAGGGCGGGGGGCTACAGCATTGTTGCAAAAAATAGAAACGCCGGAGCAAAAAAGAACATTGTGACCGCAAGGAACCAGAAAAGAACGCGTGTGTCGTGGTCCTCCCGGGCATATCGCTGCCTCATGCCGATTACTGTATCGCTCGGGCGGAGTTCACCAGATACCAGGTACACAAAGCAGCACCCGGCCGCAATACTCCCAAGCGCACAAACCGTCAGGAAAGCTGTCAACTCCATCCCCCCCTTCAATGGCTGATTTTAATATACCAGTTCCCCTAAAAGTTGTCAACAGGAGGTGACGGTTGTGGCGAATAATGTCTCCATTGTCATGACGCTGCAAACCGATATTGACGCCAAGCTGAAAACCATCGCCAGTACATCTCAGGGCTGCTCCAAGGCCATGGAGGAGCTTTCAAGAAAGGGCCAGCAGCTTGGTGACAGGTATAGAGACCTCACAAAGCGATCTGCGGAAGCGTCCGCGGAGGCTCTGGAGGTCAAACGGGCTATGGACGAGGCGGCGAAATCCTTTAAAAAGAGCGGGGATGAGGCCGACCGGCTGACCTTTGAGCGGCTGCGGGAGGAATACAATGACCTGTCGCTTTCCGCCAAAGGATACTCTGATGAAGCGAAGAACACCGTGAAGGAGATCCGCGCCCTTTCCGATGAGGTTCGGAAAATGGATGGCGCCGGTGCGGCGCAAGGCGTATCCGGCAGCCTTCCGGCAGGGGTATCCGATGGGAGCATCGTCCAGAAGGTTGGGACAGCCGGGCTTTTCAAAATGGCGGGGGATTCGCTCTCTCAGTTTGCCGGAGCCGCTCTTGAAAGCGCCATTGGGAAGCCGATAGCAGACCTTGCCTCCGGGATTGCTTCCGGGGCCGCGTCGGGCGCGGCGATTGGCAGTATTGTGCCTGGAATTGGCACGGCCCTGGGCGCGGCCGCTGGGGCCGGTATCGGCGCGATCAATGGAGCGACCCAGATTTTCACCGAGCGAGACGACTCCTTCAAGGACTACTACCGGGGCCTGTACGAGGACGTCAACACCGCCACGGCGGAAGGGCTCTCCTCCGGCTCCGCCCTGGCGGCGGGCCGGGAGACCACGAAGCTGTCCTTCAACACCCTGCTGGGCGACGGCAAAAAGGCTGGAGCGTTCCTGGAGCAGGTCCAGGACACCGCCAACACCACGCCGTTCCTCTACGACGACCTGGTGGGCATCTCCAAGACCATGCTGAGCTTCGGCACGGCGGTGGACGACATCATCCCCACGGTGCGCGTGGACTCTATCGTCGTCCAGGGTGGAGACGGCGACGCTGCGGATCAGATCGCGGAGACGCTGGCCCGGAAGCTCCGGGCGGCGATGCTGAGAGGGGGCGGCTGATCATGCAGATTATTTTCCGCAATGTCAAGACGAGCCAGGAGCTTATCATGCCCGTGACGCCGCCGGACTTCGCCGTGGAGGAGGGGCGGAGCGTGGAGACCCTGGACATGACGGACACGGGGCAGGTGAACCTGCCGGGCCTGCGGAAGCTCTTCAACCAGCGGATGGAGTTCCTGCTTCCGTCCTCGGAGCGGAATTACACCACCGGGGGCTGGACCGGGGAGCCCTACGCCGTGGCGGACCGGCTGGTAGAGTGGTCCAACAACGGCGACGTGCTGCGGTTTATCGTCACGGACACGCCGGTGAACCTGCCGGTGCTGCTGGGCCCCGTGGAGCACGGGCAGCGGGACGGAACGGGGGACGTGTATGTCACGCTGGAGCTGCGGCAGTACCGGGAACTTCTGGAAGAGAGCACCGAGGTTAATCCGGACACCGGCAAAGATGGTCAACCGCGTGGCGGTCTACGACGGCGACAAATTCAAAAAGGTGGCCCAGTACGACAGCCCGGAGAACTACGTGGCCCTTTACGGCCTTATGCAAAAGGCCATCCGGGCCAGCGAGAAGGAGGACCCGGAGGCCGCCGCCAAGGACATCCTGGAGCAGAATGGGATATCCACGACTATTACTGCCCAGTGCCTGGGAAATGTGAAGCTCATCACCGGCAACGCCGTGGCGGTCCACGAGCCTGTCACCGGCGTGGACGGCCTGTTCTGGATTACGGCGGACAGCCACACGGTCCGGCGGGGAATCTATCAGACCAAAGTGACGCTGGATTTCCGGAATTTGATGGACGGGCAGGCGGCGGGGAGCCTTCCGAAGGAGTGAACATATGCAGGGAAACGCCTACAGCGAGCTCGTCTCCATGATGCGGGAGGTGGCAAATCCCAAGGGGCCCATGGGGCCCATCCACCTGCGGCTGGGGACCGTCCTGGCGGCGGACCCACTGAAAGTGGACGTGGCGGGGACCATCCAGGAGGCGGAGCGGTTCTATATCTCCCACCGGCTGGTGAAGGGCCACCGGGAGCTGCTGGAGCTGGAGTGCGAGGGCGTAAACGGCGAGCTCTCCATTCAAGCTTCCTGCGGCTACGGCTCCCACAGCTCCATGTCCATCAGCTCCGGCACGCTGAATACGCCCCGCTGCCTGGCCGCTCAGGCGGAGCCGGTGCTGAAGGCCGGGGACGAGGTGCTGCTGCTGACGGAGGACGACCAGACGTTCTATTTAATGGATAAGGTGGTGAAGGCGGGATGAGCGGAATCTTCCCCATTGTGCAGCCGGAGGCGGCGGCGGAGCCCCGGCGGCTGCCGCTGTGCAAAGAGGCGGCCTGGGATTTTGAAAAAGGCACGCCGGTGTTCTCCGGCGGGAAGCCCCTGGTGGTCTCCGGGGCGGAGGCGGTGAAGGTGTGGATCTGGAAAACGCTGATGACCGCCCGGTTTCATTTCAGCGTTTATTCCTGGGACTACGGCAGCGAGGTGGAGAGCCTGCGGAACTACAGCGGCGTCTCCGATTTTACCAACAGCGCGGCGGACGGCGGCGCGGACCCGGAAACGGACGGGGCCCTGCTGGGGCGGTACCTGGAGCGGATGCGCAAGCCCGCCACCTCCGGCAATCCCTGGCATTACCAGCGCTGGGCCAAGGAGGTGGAGGGCATCGGGGCGGCCCGGATTGTCAGCAAGTGGAACGGCCCCGGCACGGTGAAGGTCATTGTGGCGGACCAGGACCTCCAGCCCGCCACGGCGGCGGCGGTCAGCGCCTGCGCGGCCCACATCGAGGAGGAGCGCCCCATTGGGCCCTCCGTCACGGTGGAGGCCGCGAAAACGCTGGAGGTCACGGTGGAGGCCTCCGTCACCCTGGAGAGCGGCGCGGGCGCGTCCACCGTTCGGGCAGCGCTGGAGGAGGCGGTGACGGAATATCTGCGCGCCACGGCGGCTTCCGCCTTTGGCGGCAGCGTGGACTTGCAGTTTGAAGCCATGGACGCGGGGGCCTACTCCCTGCTGTTCAACCGGGTCGCCTTTTTGCTGCTGTCCATTCCCGGCGTGGTGGACTACACCGCCCTGGCCCTGAACGGCGGGACGGAAAATTTGACCATCCCGGCGGACACCTTGCCGGTGCTGAAGGAGGTGAGGGTGGTTTGAAACCCTTTGTCGCCCGGTATCCGGCCTTCCTGGCGGGCTCGGCGGAGTTCCGGGACATCCAGGGCCGTCATGCTGGCCATGACGCCGAAGCAGACCGTGTATTTTTATCTGTATTATTCCGAATACCTTTCCCTTCGGGAAATCGGAGAGCTGACCGGCACGCACTTTTCCTCCATCACGCGGACCATTCGCCGGGCCATGCGGAATATTGGGAATCTGCTGGGGGGCCAGGACGCCATCCTGGAACACCCGGAGGCCCTGGACGAGCTGGCTTATCAGGCGTATTGCGAGCTGGGGGACCACCCGGAATTGGTCCCGGAGGGCATACATATCCCCCACACGGCCCTCCCGCCGAAGCAGAGGGGAAGGAAAAGCAAGAGCCACATCCCACTCCCGGCGGAAATCTCTATACGGGTCCGGGGGAAGCGCGGGAAGCCGCCCGGGAAGCTGCTCTCCGCCCTCCTGGAGCGGCGGGAAGCGCGGCCCGGCGGGTCCGTGTTCCAGTGGCTGACGGCGGTCTTTGCGGCCTTCCGGCGGAAGCTGAAAAAGCGCGCCGGGTGACGGGTTCATGCAACTTTCTGTTCTCAGGGCCTAGTATTCGGATACTGCGGCCCTCACCGGCCCGGAGGGGTCCGGCCTGGGGGTCAAACAACAAAAGGAGAAATGACATGAGCAACGAAAACTTTGCGGTGCAAATCAAGCTCTGCCTTGCCGCCGTCCTGGGCACGCTGACGGCCCTTTGGGGCTGGTTCGGCTGGCTGGTGCTGGTATGGGCTGCGCTGATGCTGGCGGACTGGCTCATCGGCTCCGCCGTGGCGGCGAAGGACGGAAAATGGAGCAGCGGGAAGATGCGGGCGGGGGCCTGGCATAAGGGCGGCATGATCGTCATTGTATGCGTGGCCCTGACGGCGGACTGGCTGATTGGAACTCTGCTCCATAACCTCCCGGTGGTGGAGCTGCCCTTTACCTACGGCGTGCTGCTGGGGCCTCTGGTCATCGTGTGGTACGTGGTCGGGGAGCTGGGGAGCCTGGCCGAGCACGCCATTGTCATGGGAGCCCCCTACCCCGCGTGGCTTCCGAAGATCCTGGAGGCCGGAAAAAACGCGGTGGACAAGGTAGGCGAGGAGCTGACGGACTTCCGGGAAGGAGAACAGCGCCATGACCGCTGAGAAGGTACTGGCCGTTGCCCGGGGGGAGCTGGGCAATACGGAGAGCCCTGCCGGGAGCAATCGGACCAAGTACGGCAAGTGGTTCGGCCTGGACGGTTACGCTTGGTGTATGATGTTCGTCATGTGGTGCTTCAGCCAGGCGGGGGCTCTCGAGCTCCTGCCCAAGCGGACGGCCTCCTGCGGGGACCTGATGCGCTCCGCAAAGGCGGCGGGCCGCTGGGTGACGGAGGACTACCGCCCCGGCGACGTGGTGATCTACGACTTCCCCGGCGGCGCGGCCACGGACCATACGGGGATTATCGAAAGCGTGACAGCCTCCGGAGTGGTGGCCATTGAGGGCAATACCTCCCAGGCCGGAAGCCAGTCCAACGGCGGGCAGGTGTGCCGGAAGGACAGGAAATACAACATGATTGTGGGTGCGGTGCGCCCAAGGTTTGAGGAGGAAGAGGATATGAAAATCGAAGACCTGACCGATGCGCAGGTCCTTCAGCTGGGAAAGCGTATCCAAGCGGTCATGGGCAGGCAGCCCGTCAGCCCCGCCCTGGCGGCGGAGCTCCAGGAGGCCAAGGCCAAGGGCATCACCGACGGGAACAACCCCGGCGCCTTCTGTACTCGGGCCCAGGCCGCCGTCATGACCCTGCGGGCGACAAAAAAGTAAAAATCAGAGGGCGAAAGCCCTCCGATTTTTTACAATGTCAATATGCTTGTAAATTTTACTATGTAATATGCAATAAGTTTAGTGGTTTCGTGTAGTTACAAAATTGGTAAAATGAGCTATACTAAAAATGAAAACATCGGCGGTAGGCCACCGCTTGGTGGGGTAATATGCCGCTGGGTTTCTGGGTGGAGGAGACACAGCGGCTTAATGCTTCCGTTCGGGCGAGACACAGCGGACTGAAGAAAATCATAGATAGATAGAGAAGGTGTGCGTGAGTGAACCAAAAATCGTGTTATCACAATGGCTGCAAGTTACCTCTCAATAATAACCGATATCTCTGGCAGATGTTATATACCATCTTTGGCCTGATAGTTTTGTTTTGGAAGACAGAGCAATTCACATTTTTTCAAGTGGCACTCTTCGTATTCCCAATTTTGATTGATGTTAGTTATGGAACGTTGGAAAGTAATCTCATGAACTTTGTCAGGAAGTGCTTTATCATTCTGAACGTGTTGTTTTTTATCTTTTGCTTGCTGGGGCTCGCGAATGTCATCGATGATACCGGAAATTCCTTTTATGTCTATTTGGAAGTGCTGAATCTCCATTTTTCTGTCACCAAGGTGCGGTTTGGATGGGTCATGATTCCTAATATCATCATCCCTGTACTGTACTACGGATGCTCTCCCTGCCGAAAAAATGAGGAAACTATTGTCAGTGCCCGCCACCATGAAAAAGGAGGGGTAAAATGAACTCCGTATTATTCGCCGTGGTTATTCTGTGCTTTATTTACATCGCAAATGTTCTATGTTGTGCTGTGATTTGTGAAGCGGAAAACGAAATGGGTCAAATCAGACGGTTTATTTTTCTGGTCCCACTTGTCAATGTGTTGATGTTCTTTTATTTCCTCCTCTTCAAACAGGATAAGGCGCATTCTCGTTTACAGTATGCATTTGCTTTTTTGCGGATACCCGCAAAAAATTACCTTGTAATAATGGTCTTGGCACAGTCTTTAGCGGAATACAATCGAAGAGTCGTAACAAAGAGTGTCCAGCCGGTCTTGACACCTCCTAGAATATTAGCCTTTGCAAATCTTTACAAAAAACAGGTTTCTTATGTGCAATCTATCCGGTAAAAAGCACAGTGAAGTCCTATAAATGAAGAAAAGGGCCGGGGATTATTCCCCGACCCTTAGCGGCAAATTCACCTTGCGGATTCTGGCGCTGGGGACGCGCATCCAGACAGTCATGGGGAAGCAGACTGTGAGCCCCACCTTGGCGGCGGGGTTGGCGGAGGCCAAGGCCAGGGCACTGACGGGACCAGTCTCGGCGCGTTCTGCACCAGGGCCCAGGCCGCCGTCATGACGCCGCGGGCAGCAAAGACTGGAAAGAGATGATAAGGGCCCCGGATGCTCATGGCATCCGGGGCTTGATTCCTGTCGGTTTGGCTGCTTTTTCCCTGTTGTTTCCCTTTAGAGGGGAAAGTTATGCATGAATATGGGGCATGAACTAACATGAAAAGTTTCTGATTTCTTGGCGTTTATTTGCGTATTGCGACCTTTAACACAAGGTAAACGGTGGGCGAGGAGTTCGATTCCCGTACCCTGCTCCAAAAGGAAAAGCACCGCAAAGCGGTGCTTTTCCTTTTGGAGCCGACATTCCACTTTGCCGCGCAAACCGGCTTCCGCGGGCCTTATGCATCCCCCGAAAAATCCGCGGAGGCCCTTCCGGCCCGCGCCTGTTTCCTTGCGGCGTCAAGGGTTTTCCGCCTTTGGCGGGTTTTCCAGATCCAGCACATACCGCTCATAAGCGTTGATGATGGTGGTCTCCCCCCGCTGGAGCACCCGGGGGATCTGGAACCCATAGTTCACATGCACATGCCCATGGATCAAGTACCGGGGCCGGTACTTGTCCACCAAATTCAGCAGACACTCAAACCCCTGGTGGGCGTAGTCCTCCCCGTCTCCATAGCCCATGATGGGCGAGTGGGTCAGCACAATGTCCACGCCCCCCGCCCGCCGGAGGCTCCACCACAGCCGCCGGACCCGGCGGGCCATCTGGGCCTCCGTGTACTGGTGGGGCCCTCCGCTGTACTCTACACTCCCCCCCAGGCCCAAAATGCGCAGGCCCTTCACCGTCACCAGGCGGTCCTCCACGCAGTCGCAGCCCTCCGGAGGGTTCCGGTCATAGGTCTTGTCGTGATTCCCGTGGACGTAGAGCAGGGGCTTGCCGCTCATGGTCACCAGGAAGCTGAGGTATTTGGAGTTCAAGTCCCCGCAGGAGAGGATCAGGTCGATGCCGTCCAGGCGGCCCGGACGGTAGTAGTCCCACAGGTACTCGCTCTCTTTATCAGACAGTAACAGCAGCTTCATAGGATGGGGTCCTCCTTCTCCGGGGGAATGGCCTCCCGGTAGACGCCCTGGAGCCGGGCGAGGGGGCGGGCCATGGGCAGCAGGTCCTCATACTGGGGCAGCTGGCCGTGGACGCAGTCCAGAAGGGTGTCCATGTGCAGGATTTTCTCCGGCGCGGCCTCGGGGAAGGGCTGGAGGGAACCGTCGATGATGCCCCGGCGGAGGACGCCCGCCAGCCGGCGGACCCCGGCGGGCAGATCGTCCCCCAGCAGGATGTCCACGGCCCGGCTGTCCAGGCCCCACCAGTAGTTCACCGCCTGGCCCTCCGGGGCTGCCAGGGCCTCCCAGCCGCCCTCCAGCACGCTGCGGACCAGGTTCGTGTAGACATTGCCCCAGTGCCAGTAGGGGGAGGCCAAGGAGTGGAATTTTCCGTTCTCAATGCGGCACAGGCCCCAGGGCTCCCGGATGCGGTCCGGCGTGGGAATGTCCCGGTTGGAGATGAGGGAGACCCCCTCCCAGGCCAGGGCGTCCATGGCGTCCTCCTCCACGCAGGACCAGCGGAGGGTGATCTCCGCCCGGGGATTTGTCAGCTGGGCCCCCAGGGCGAAGGCGTTGATGCTGGCGGGAACGCCGAAGATCGGGCTGCTGGCCACGTACCCGATGCGGCCGCTGCGGCTCAGAGCCCCGGCGATGGCCCCGGCGATATACTTCGCCTCATAGATGCGGCTGTAATAGGTACGGACCCCGGCGTAGGGCATGGAGACGGAGCAGTTCAGAATACGGACCTCGGGGTGCTTCGCCGCCGTCTTCCGGCAGGCCCCGATGAGGGGCGGCGTGATGGCGAAGAGGATCTGGGCCCCGTGCTCAATGGCCTCCTCCATGGCGGCCTCCGCCTCCTCCCCGGGGCGGAGGCCGTAGAAGACCTCCGTTTCCACCCGGTCCTCCAGCACGGTTTCCAGGTACTCCCTCCCCAGGTCGTGGGCCCGGGCCCAGTCGCTCTGCTCCGGCAGCTGGTCGCTGATGAAGGCCACATGCAGGCGGCTTGGCTGCTTGGGCTTGAAGATGCGGCCCAGCAGGTTCTCCTCCCTGGCCTCCGGCGTGTCCGTGCGGACGGCGATGGGCCCTGACAGGGCCTTGATGTCCGCCCAGACGGCCTTGACGCTCTTGAGGAGCTCCGCCGAGGACAGGGAGATCAGTTCGTCGAAGCTGTAGACCTTCAGCCACACCAGCACGGCGTCCGCCACGGTGATGGGCAGTTCCCCGCCTCCCAGCTTCAAAAAGGGCTCCTGAAAATAGGTGTAGCCCGCGGCGAAGCGGCGGCGCTCGTCCTCCGTCCAGATGTGGTCCGGCTCATAGCCCAGGGCCTTCTGGAGTTTGACAAAGCTCCCCGCCCGGGTGAACCGGGTCCGGTACAGCTTCGTCTTCGGAAAGGACTGCATAAATTCGTAGTAGGCCGCCACCGCCGGGTCCTCCGTCCAGACAGGGATCATGCGGATGACGTAAGCGGGGATGGTGGGCGCGCCATAGCTCCGCAGGACGCTGACCCGCTTGTTTCCCTCCTGGACGTAAAAGCGGCCGAAGTACTCATAGCACCGGATGGGGTCCCGGATGCCCTCGTCCCCCAGGTGGGCCTCGCAGAGGCTGATCCACTTCCCGGCAAACTCCGTGTCCGGGTCCAGCAGGGGCAGGAAGTCCGCCGAGAAGGCGGACCGGCGGCCCGCCGTTTTGGTGCCGACGATCTGGTCGATGGGAATCTCCATCACCCCCAGCTCCGTCTGGCCCGCCACCATAGAGTCGCTGATGATCTCGTCCAGCACCTGGGGATAGGGGTAGCGGCCCCGGACCAGGGCCTCCTTATAGGCCTTGCGCCCCTGTTTCAAGGCGGTGGCGTACTGCGACATTGCCTCCTGACGGTTCATGCAAAAGTCCTCCCTTATCGTTCCGATCCATGTGATTTCAAGGGTTTATTGTACCCTGACCGCCGGAAAATTACAATGGTATTTTCGCCGAAAGCCGGGGAGCTCCGGGGGAAGGGACCGGGCCTTTTGGCAAAAGGCGGCAGGGCGCCCGGCGGGGAAGGGAAATTTAAGGAAGCACTGATTAAAGCAGGTAAAAACCAGGCAAACAGACGAAGGTAGTAAAAACGTCCAATAAAGGGCCATATTGGGGAATGGATTCCTCGCTTTTCCAGTCCCAGCCCGGTCAAAGGGCGCAAAAACCTTAGGCGGGGCATAGGGAACCGCCCGCCCTGGCAAGCATGTACAGATTTGCGCTGGCGAAGAGAACGTGTAATCGGTTAAGATTTTTTCTCAGGCCCCGGTAAACGGTCTTCCGAAAACCGAAAATGTTCTTCACAATCCTGTAGGGATGCTCCACCTTGCAGCGTACGGCAGATTTTCGGTTTTCAATATACCGCTCCCAGTCAATGGCATTGTCTGAAACCCTGGGGAACCGGCCCGGCCTGCGGTTGATGCGGTATTCAATGGCACAAAGCTGCGGATTGCTTTTGATTTCTTCCCGTTTCTCTATCCCAAGGCAGGCACTGTCCCCGCAGACCGCCTTATCATCTTCCCGCAGAAGCCTTATCTTTGCGGCCTGTCTGGATATTCTCCAAACAGGCCGCTTTTCGACAGACTGAAGGACCGCCCAAGGGCGGTCCTTCCCGTTTATTTCCCGGCAGCCCCCTTGGCCAGCCGCCAGCGGAGGCCGGAGTACCGCCTCTGCCGCTTATCATTCGCCGCCATGGCCCGGACCGCCGCGTCGTCTCCCACGACCACCAGCAGCTCCTTCGCCCGGGTCAGGGCCGTGTACAGCACCCCCCGGACCATCAGGGAGGAGGGCGCGGGCATGGCCGCCAGCACCACGCAGCGGTACTCGCTGCCCTGGGATTTATGCACCGTCATGGCGAAGGCCAGGTCCACCTCGTTCAGCTGCTCCGCGCCGTAGACCGCCCGGCGGCCGTCAAAGTCCAGCTCCAGCCACTCGCCGGAGTCGTCGATCTTCACGATCCTTCCCACGTCCCCGTTGAACATCCCCGTGCCCACGGTTCCGTCCTCTTTTTCCCACACCACATCGTAGTCGTTCCGGGTCTGCATCACCCGGTCCCCCTCCCGGAAGAGCCGGTCGCCCCACAAAAGCTCCCGCTTCTCCGGCCCTTTGGGGTTCAGCGCCTCCTGGAGGAGGCGGTTCAGGTTCACCGTCCCGGCGGGGCCCTTCCGGGTGGGGGTCAGCACCTGGATCTCCGCCGCCGGGACTCCCATGTTCTCCGGCAGGCGGGTCCTGCACAGCTCCACCAGGGTGTTCAGCGCCCGCTCCGGGTCCCGGCGGCAGAGGAAAAAGAAATCCCCCTGGTTGCTCTGGAGGTCCGGGGCCCTCCCCTGGTTCACGGCGTGGGCCGCCCGGATGATGGCGGACTGCTCCGCCTGGCGGAAGACCTCCCGAAGGAATACGGTTTCCACCCGTTCGCTGCGGATAAGGTCTGAGAACACGTTCCCCGCCCCCACGGAGGGCAGCTGGTCCGCGTCCCCCACCAGCACCAGCCGGGTCCCGGGCCGCAGGGCCCGGAGCAGCGCCGCGAACAAGGTTACGTCCACCATAGAGGTCTCGTCCACAATAACGGCCCCGGCCTCCAGGGGCTCCTTCTCCGTCTTGGTAAAGGTCACCTGCCGGGCGTCCTCGTTCCAGCTCATCCCCAGGAGCCGGTGGACCGTCTGGGCCTCCGCTCCGGTGAGCTCGCTCATCCGCTTGGCCGCCCGGCCCGTAGGGGCCGCCAGCACCACGTCCAGGCCCATCTTTCGGAACAGGGCCGCAATGGCCCGGACGGTGGTGGTCTTTCCGGTGCCGGGGCCGCCGGTGAGAATCAGCACGTTTTCCCTGGCCGCCAGCTCCACGGCCTTGCGCTGCTGGGGGGAATAGGCGACGCCCTGGGCCCGTTCCAGCTCGTCCACCGTCCGCCCGGCGGAGACCCGGCCCTGGGGCTTCGCCGACAGCAGGGCCTCCAGGCGCAGCTGGGCGGTGCGCTCCGCCTCCCACAGCCGCCGGAGGTAACAGGCGTCCACATTGGCCACCCGCTCCTGAATCACCTGTCCCCGGCTAATAAGCTCGTCCAGGGCCAGCTCCGGGCCCTCCTCCCCGCACTGGAGGAGCTGGGCCGTGGCGGCCACCAGCTTCCCCCGGGGGAGGAAGACGTGGCCGTTGTTTTCGTTGTGGCTCAGCTCAAAGCTCACCGCCGCCTGGAGCCTGGCCCCGCTGTCGGGCTCAAAGCCCATGCTCATGGCGATCCCGTCCGCCACGGAGAAGGCCACGCCGCATTCGTCGCCCGCCAGCAGATATGGGTCCTGCCGGAGCTTTTCCAGCGCCGCGTCCCCGTACTGCCGCCGCAGGCGCATGGCCAGCACCGGGGGCAGCTCATACCGGGCCAGGAAGGCCATCAGCCGCCGCAGGCCCATGTGCTGCCGGAAGGCCTCGCCGATCTCCTGGGCCCGCCGGGCGGTGACGCCCTTGAGGGTGGTCAGCCGTTCCGGGGCGGTCTCCAGCACGTCGAAAGTCTCCAGGCCGAAGCGGTCCACCATGTTCCGGGCCGTGGCGGGGCCCACGCCCTTCAAAACGCCGGAGGAAAGATAGCTGAACATCTCCGCCTCGTCCTCCGGCAGTCTCCGCTCCACCTCCGACGCCCGGAGCTGTTCCCCGTGCTGGGGGTGGCGCTCCCATGTGCCGGTGACGCTCAAGCCCTCGCCGGGGGCGGCGCAGGGGATGCAGCCCACAACGGTGACGACCTCCCCCTCCTCGGTGAGGAGGCGGAGGACCGTGTACCCGTTTTCGGCGTTTTGAAAGATGATGCTATGTATCGTGCCCTCCCGGCAGATGAGCTCTTCCATTTGGGATATCCTCTCTTTTCGCCCTCCAGGCGGGCTCATATTTCCGCGATGATGTCCCCCGGCAAAACCAGGGCGGCGTTTTTCTCCCGGTCCGCCAAGTACCGGGCCAGCGCCTGGGCGTCGGGGGTCAGCCCGCAGTCCGCCAGGACGATTTTGGCCCCCGGCAGGCTCCCCTGAACCCGGCGGAGCTCCCGGACGTCGGCCTCCATGGCCAGGGCCTCCCCTTTCAGGGGCAGGACCAGGAGCAGCCCCGGGATAGCCGGGCGCCCGCCCATATGGAGCAGGGCTCCGGCGGCGGCCCACACGATGGTTGTCAGGCCGACGGCGGAAAGAAAGGCCAGGACGCCGTCTTGCAGCAGCAGCATTTGAATCACCTCGGTTCAGTCTATGCGGAACCGGGGGATTCGGTTAGCCGCCCTTGACGCGCCGCTTCATTTGTGCCGCTCAAATCCCGGGGGGGCGCGGGCCGGGCCGGTCCCCTCCGGGTCTAGCCCGTAATTCCAAGCTCCGCCAGAATGGCCTCTTCCCTCGCCCGCATCTGCGCTTTCATGGGCCCCTCGTCCAGGTGGTCATAGCCCAGCAGGTGCAGCGCCGAGTGGACCACCAGATACCCCAGCTCCCGCCGGTTCGAGTGCCCGTACTCCTTGGCCTGGGCCGCCACGCGCTCCAGGGAGATCATCATGTCCCCCAGGGGCACCAGCCCCGTCCCCGGGTCCGCGTCCCCGGGTCCGGGCAGCTCCCCGGGCCGAAGGTCAAAGGCCGGAAAGCTCAGCACATCCGTGGCCCGGTCCACCTTTCGGGCCTCCCGGTTCAGCTGGTGAATCTCCTCATCGCTTGTCACCAGCACGTCCACCTCGCAGGGGAAGTCCACCCCCTCCGCCGCCAGGGCCGTGCGGATGACCTTGCGGATAAAGGCTTTCTGGCTGTCGTTCACCCCAGGGACCCCGGCGGTGACGGGGATATAGTGCCGCCTCATTTCCGCCGTCCCTTTCCCGGGTCCTTCCCCCGCTTCTCATAGTCCTCGTAGGCCTGGACAATTCGCTGGACCATGACATGCCGCACCACGTCGGCGTTGGTCAGCTCGCAGATGCCGATGCCCTCCACATTGCGGAGGACCCGCATGGCCTCCCGGAGGCCCGAGGTCTTCCCGTCGGGCAGGTCAATCTGGGTCGCGTCGCCGGTGATGACGATTTTGGACCCGAAGCCCAGGCGGGTGAGGAACATCTTCATCTGCTCCCGGCTGGTGTTCTGGGCCTCGTCCAGGATGATGAAGCTGTCGTCCAGGGTTCTTCCCCGCATATAGGCCAGGGGGGCCACCTCGATGTTCCCCCGCTCCAGGTATTTCTGGTAGGTCTCCGCCCCCAGCATGTCGAAAAGGGCGTCGTACAGGGGCCGGAGGTAGGGGTCCACCTTGCTCTGAAGATCCCCGGGCAAAAAGCCCAGCCGCTCCCCGGCCTCCACGGCGGGGCGGGTGAGGATAATCCGGTTCACCTGCTTGTCTCGGAAGGCCATGACGGCGGCGGCCACGGCCAGGTAGGTCTTTCCCGTACCCGCCGGGCCCACGCCGATGGTCACCGTGTTTTTCAGCACGGAGGCGATGTAGTCCTTCTGGCCGATGGTCTTGGGCTTGATGGGCCGGCCCTTGGCGGAGATGCAGAGAACGTCGCCGGTCAGCTCGGCGATTTTCTCCTCCTTCCCCGCCCGGACCATGCTGATCACATACCGGACATTCTGCTCGGCAATGGGCTCCCCCCGGCTGGAGAGGGTCAGGAGAGCCTGGATGGCCTTGCAGGCCAGGGACACGTCCTCCGCCTCGCCCTCCACCCGGAGCTCACCCTCCCGGTTGACAACGGTGACGGAGAACTCCTGCTCCAAAAGGCGGATGTTCTCGTCAAAGGACCCGAAGAGGTTCACGGCCTGTTCCAGCCGCTCGATGCTGATTCTCTGTTCCAATGCGTTCACTCCCGTATTTACGCGGGCCTCAGCCCGTTTCTTCTTCCGTATAAATGGGGGCCGTCTGCCCAATCTCCTCCAGGCACTCCGCCGACAGCGTAACGAGGAGCGCGTCCCCCTTCTGCCGGGCGGAGCAGAGGGTGGACTTCACCTCTCCATAGGGCTCCACCATCTCGCGGAGCTGGGCGGTGAGGATGGCCTCGGCGGCCTTCTCCGCCTCCGCGGCGGTCCGGGGCGTGGGGACGGTTTCGTAAAAGCGCCATGTTTCCACCTCCACCGCCACCGGCAGGGGCACGCCCAGGAGGTTCAAGGGATGCCTGCTGGTTATTTTATCATATTCCGCCCCTTCAATGCTACTGTTTGAGAAGAATTTTATTCGCCGGGTCCCGAAAATCAGGGAGAACCCCGTCTTCTCCCTTCCCAGATACCGCTTTTCCAGGACCGTCAGGGGCATGGAGACGGTGAGGTCGTACCAGGTCCGGGCCTCCACCTTCCCCAGGCCCGCCAGGACGCGGGCCCCCACGGTGCCCGTGTCTTCCACGCCGGAAACCAGAATCTGGCCCTCCGTCACGGCGCTGCCGGGGACGACGCAGGCCACGCCGCCGATGGTTTGCACCTTTTTCACCAGCCCCGCCCGCCGGGCCACCAGATTGCAGGGCTCCCGCCGGTCCACCATCACCGGGGGCGGCGTCCGCTCCCGGACCTGAACCTCCGCCCGGCAGCCGGAGACGTTGACGGCGATCCAAATCAGCTCCGGTACATCCAGGAGCACATGGTTCCGGATGTCCTCCCCGTCCAGGGAGAGGCCGAAGGTCCCCAGGCTCACGCCGTTTTTCTCCAAAGCACGGAGGATGCGCTCCGTGGGCACGGTCTCGTTGCCCTCCACCTGGAAGTCCCAGATGAAGAAGGACCCCAGGAACAGCCCCAGGGCGCAGCCCACCAGGCCTATCGCCAGGGCCTGGCGGTGCCGGAAGCGCAGGAAGAAGTAGGGCGCCCCCTCCAGGCCCACCAGGTCGAATTGGCAGTCCAGGTTTTTCCCCGCCTGGCGGAGGCGCTTCCAGTCCCGCCGGGACAGGCGGCAGGTAAAGGCCGTGGGGGACTCCCACTCCAGATCCCAGAAGGCCAGGTCCTGGGCCCCGCAGAGGTTCAGCACCCGCTCGGGAAAGGCGCACTCCGCCCGGATGCGCACCTGGCCCCGGAGGCGGTTCACGATTCCCCTCAGCATGGCCCCACCCACTCCACGGAGTCGATGCGCCCGCCGATGCGCAGCTCCCCCGCCGTCATCGCCAGGAGGGTCAGGCGCTCCCCCCTCACCCGAAGGACCCCGGCGGGGGTGTTGGCGTCAATCTGCTCCTCCGTATAGGCCAAAAGGCCCGTGTGGTGCTCCAGATACAGCTGGCGGCTCCCCACCATTTCCAGCCGGGGCAGGCCCGCCACGATGTCCGCCGGCAGGTCGAAGAGCTCCGCCGCCGCCGCCAGCACGCCGCCCTCCCGGTCCCGTCGATTGCGTTCCATATGTCTCACCTCAGCAAATCCTATGCGGCAGGGCGGACCGGCATGATTGCCTCCTTCGCCGCATAGGGTTTTTCGAGGTGAGGCGTATGAAACCCCGTTGGCGCACCGGCGCGTGCCTGCTGCTCTGCGGGCTTTTGATCTGGTTCCTGGCGGACGCGGGAGCGGTCCGGGCCGCGGCGGCGGAGGGCCTTGCCCTCTGCGGCCGGGCGGTGATTCCCGCCCTGTTCCCCTTCATGGCGGCGTCCACCATGCTGGTATCCCTGGGCTTCGGGGAGTGGGCCTCCCCCAGGCTCTCAGGACTAATGAGCCTTTACCGCCTCCCGGGTCCCGCCGGGTCCGCCCTGCTGCTGGGCCTGGTGGGGGGCTACCCCATCGGGGCCCGGACGGCGGCGGAGCTTTACAAGAAGGGCCTCCTCACCATGGACGAGGCGGAGCGGCTCCTGGGCTTTTGCAGCAACTCCAATCCCGTGTTTCTCCTCAGCGTCCTGGGGGGCGGGGTCTTCGGCAGTCCCCGGGCGGGGGTCTATCTGTGGCTCATCCATGTGCTCTCCGCCCTGCTGACGGGCCTTTTCTTCCGGGGAAGCGGAAAACCCATTGGGCGGCAGCGCCTGCCAAGGCTTTCCCCCTGTCAGGCCTCCTCCCTTCCCGCCGCCTTCGTGGAGGGGGTCAAGAGCGCCTGCGGCAGCATGGTCTATGTCTGCGGGTTTGTTCTCTTTTTCTACGTGCTGGCAAGCCCCCTGGCGGCCCTGGGGGGCCCCTTGGGCGCCGGGCTGGTGGGCTTTTTGGAGCTCTTCTCCCTGACGCCGCTGCTGGCGGCGGACCGTTTGGGCTTTGTCCTGGCCTCCGCCTGCGCGGGCTGGGGCGGCGTCTCCATCCTCTGCCAGACGGCGGCGGTACTGGAGGGCAGCGGGCTGAGGCTGCGGACCTATATCACGGGAAAAGTCCTCCAGGCCCTGCTGGCAGGGGGACTGGCGGCGGCGGTGAGCCTTTCTCTGTTCTAGGGAAGCACCCAACTGCTCTAACCCAGAAAACGAGCGGCTCCGCCGTGGCGGAGCCGCTCCGTTTTGTATTTTTTCGACAGGATATGACGGTTTGTACTTACCTCTGCCCCTTGTCGTAGGGAACGCCCTCCGCTTTGGGGGCCCGGGACTTCTTGGACGTGAAGGCCAGCACCACCAGGGAGATGATGTAGGGGAGCATGTTGTACGTGGCCGCCGGGAGGTTCAAGGCCTTGAGGAAGTCGAAGCCGGAGTACACGTTGCCCAGGGCCCGGCAAAAGCCGAAGAGCAGCGCCGCCAGGGCAATGCGGGTGGGCTTCCACTGGCCGAAGATCATGACGGCCAGGGCCAGGAAGCCGAAGCCCGCCACGCCGTTTTCAAACTTCCACTCGCTGACGCCGGCGGTGATATACACGATGCCGCCCAGGCCCCCCAGCATGCCGGAGATCAGCACGCCGGCGTAGCGCATTCGATAGACGTTGATGCCCACGCTGTCCGCCGCCTGGGGATGCTCGCCGCAGGCCATGAGCCGCAGGCCGAACCGGGTCTTGTACAAGGAGACGTAGGACCCCACAAGGGCCAGGGCCGCCAGCAGCATGAACCAGTTGAACTCAAAGCCGCCCAGGTTCACCAGGAAGGCTTTTTTCGCGTTGATGTACTGGATGGTGGAGGAGACGTTATCCACGCTTTCGGCGGTGTTCATGGCCTTGACAAAGACCGTGGCCGCCGCCGTGCCCAGGAGGTTCATGGCGGTGCCCACCAGGGTCTGGTCCGCCTTGAAGTTGATGGCGGCCACCGCCAGCAGCAGGGAGTACACGACGCCCAGGGCAATGGCGGCCAGTACCACCAGCAGAATCACGCCGAAGGCAGGGGTGCTGTCCGGCAGGAACTTCATCATCAGCGCGCCGCCCAGGGCGCCCATGACCATGATGCCCTCCAGGCCGATGTTGATGACGCCGGAGTGCTCGGAGAAGCAGCCGCCCAGGGCCACCAGCAAAAGCACAGACGCAAAAATCAGCGTATATTGCAGCAGTAAGATCATTTCCCGCCGCCTCCTTTCTCAGCCTTCTTCTCGTCCCGGCGGTTCAGCCAGGCATTCAGCGCCGTCTTGAAGAAGAGGACGAAGCCGCAGAGGTAGATGATCAGCGCGGAGATGAAGTCGGAGATCTGGGAGGAGTACATGGTCTTGTCCACATAGGCGCCTCCGTTGGTGATGTGCTGGATGAAGTAGGAGGAGAAGATGGCCCCGATGGGGTTCAGCCCGCCCAGGAAGGCGGCGGCGATGCCGTTGAAGCCCATGGCGGGGACGGCGGACTGGGTGCACTGCCACTGCTCGAAGCCGGAGAGGAACAGCATGGCCGCGCCCATGCCGGCCAGGCCGCCGGAGATGGCCATGGTGAGAATCAGGTTCTTCCGCTCCCGCATACCGCAGTACTTGGCGGCGAACTTGTTGCAGCCGGTGGCTTTCAGCTCATAGCCCAGCTTGGTTTTCTCCAGCAAAACCCACACCAGCACCGCCGTCAGGATGGCCAGGGGAATCGCCAGGCCCACGTACTGGTTCTTGCTGAACAGGGCCCCCAGGCCCAGGGAGGGAAGGATGGCCCCCTCGTTAGTGCTGGAGAGGGTGAAGGTATAGGGGCTGGTCTCCTCCTTCACCAGGGTCAGCAGCATGTTCACGGCGTAGAGGCTGATCCAGTTCAGCATGATGCAGGAGATGACCTCGTTGACGTTGCAGTAGGCCTTCAGCAAACCGGAGATCGCCCCCAGGGCGGCCCCCGCCAGAATGGCGGCGATGAGGCACAAAAACCAGGGCAGCTTCAGCCCCAGGGCGCAGTACAGCGCCGCCCCGGTGCCCACCACGTACTGGCCCGCCGCGCCGATGTTGAAAAGGCCCACCTTATAGGCGAAGAGCACCGAGAGGCTGCACATCAGCAGGGGGGCGGTCTTCACCAGAGTGCTGCCGAAGTAGCGGAGCTGGGCTGTGGACTTGGAGTAGGTCATGAAGTTTTCCACGATGGCTAAAATGGCCCCGTTGGCCCCGGCGGGGTTGATGAGAAGCAGGGCGATATAGCCCACCACCAGGCCCAGGATGATGCACAGCAGGGAGGCCAGCAGGGACTGCACCGCGCCGTTGCGCAGCAGGGAGGTTTTTTCTTGTTTCATGCCTTACGCCCCCTTCTTCTTCGCGCCGGCCATGTAGAGGCCCAGCTCTTCCACCGTGACCTGCTTGGGGTCGAACTCGCCCACGATTTCCCCTTCGTACATGACCAGAATCCGGTCGGAGACGTTCATGACCTCGTCCAGCTCCAGGCTCACCAGCAGCACGCCCTTCCCGGCGTCCCGCTGGGCCACAATCTGCTTGTGTATGTACTCAATGGCGCCCACGTCCAGGCCCCGGGTGGGCTGGACGGCGATGAGCAGCTCCGGGTTCTTGTCAATCTCCCGGGCGATGATGGCCTTTTGCTGGTTGCCGCCGGACATGCTCCGGGCCGCCGTAACGGGGCCCTGGCCGGAACGGACGTCGTACTGCTCAATGAGGCCCACGGCGTACTCCCGGATGGCCTTCCGTTTCAAAAAGCCCGTCGGGGTGACGAAGTGGCTCTCAAAATACCGCTGGAGCACCATGTTGTCCTCCAGGGAGTAGTCCAGAACCAGGCCGTGCTTGTGCCGGTCCTCGGGGATGTGGCTCATGCCGGAGGTATTCCGCTTGCGGATGGGGGCCTTGGTGATGTCCTGGCCGCCCAGGGTCAGCGTGCCCTCCTTCAGGGGCTCCAGGCCGGAGATGCCGTAGACCAGCTCCGTCTGGCCGTTGCCGTCGATGCCCGCGATGCAGACGATTTCGCCCCGGCGGACCTGGAAGGTCACGTTCTTGACGGCGTTGTTTTTGTGCCGCTTGGAGGCCACGGTCATGCCCTTCACGTCCAGCACCACCTCGCCGGGCTTGGAGGGGGCCTTTTCCACCACGAAGTTCACGTCCCGGCCCACCATCATCCGGCTCAGCTCCTCCTGGGAGCTGGCGGCGATGTCCACGGTGCCGATGTACTTGCCCTTGCGCAGCACGGAACAGCGGTTGGCCACGGACATGATTTCGTTGAGCTTGTGGGAGATAAACAGGATGCTCTTCCCCTCGGCGGAGAGGTTTTTCATAATCTGCATCAGCTCGTCGATCTCCTGGGGGGTCAGCACGGCGGTGGGCTCGTCGAAGATCAAGATCTCATTTTCCCGGTACAGCATCTTCAAAATCTCGGTGCGCTGCTGCATGCCCACGGTGATGTCCTCCACCAGGGCGTCCGGGTCCACATGAAGGCCGTACTTCTCCGAGAGGGCCAGCACCTTCTCCCGGGCCTCTCCCTTCTGGAGGAAGCCGTGTTTGCAGGGCTCCACGCCCATGATGATGTTGTCCAGCACCGTAAAGCACTCCACCAGCTTGAAGTGCTGGTGGACCATGCCGATCCCTAAGTCGTTGGCGTCGTTGGGGTCCTTGATGGAGACGACCTGGCCGTCCTTTTTGATCACGCCCTCCTCCGGCTGGTACAGGCCGAACAGCACGCTCATCAGCGTGGATTTTCCGGCGCCGTTTTCGCCCAGAAGAGCGTGAATCTCGCCCTTTTTCAGCTGTAACGTGATATTGTCGTTGGCCACGATGCCGGGGAACCGCTTGGTGATATTCAGCATCTCAATGGCGTAACTCTGTTCCAATTTCACAACCTCCTCCTTCTCTGTTTCCCGGAACCCTTTGCGAAAAAATAGGTTCTTGTTTATTGTACCATATCCCGTCCTGGATTTCAAAGCAATTTTTGAAATTTTTCACAAAGTCGACCCTTTCTCTCCACTAGCCGGCGGCAAGTAAAAAAGTGAGGACGGGAAGATCCCGTCCTCACAGTGCTTGAGGGGGTTTTTACTTGATGTTGCCCAGATCGTTGACCGTGATATTGGAGACGGCGGGCATAGCGGAGATGTCGTCAGAGACGGTGATTTTGCCGTCGAACATATCCTTCACCAGGGCCTTGTAGTCGTCCTGAGAGAAGCCGTCGCCCCACAGGGTGGTGTCCATGGGCAGCAGGACATAGTTGGCGCTAGGGTCGTCGCCGGAAACCAGGCCCAGGGCCTCGGCCTTGCCGCCGTAGTTGGCGAAGTTGCCCGCGGCCACCTCGTCCAGCATGTGGTTGACCGTGGCGGCCAGGCCCTTCATGGCGGAGGTCAGGGTCACGCCCTCGCCGTAGGCGGCGTCCATGGTAAAGCTCTGGTCCACGTCCACGCCGATGACCTTGGTGCCGGGCACCTTGGCGGCCGCCTCACCGGCGGAGGTGAAGATGCCGCCGCCGCAGGCGAAGACCGCCTGGACGCCCAGGTTCTGATACCAGTTGTCCGCGTAAGCGGTGATGTCGGGGTCGCCGAAGAACTGGTTGCCGTAGACATACTCCACGGTTGCGTCTACGCCCAGCTCACCAGCGGCGGCGTCCACGCCCTGGACAAAGCCGTAGCCGAAGCGCTGCACGGCGGGAACGGCCATGCCGCCAAGGTAGCCCAGGTGGGTGTAGCCCAGCTTCACGGCGGCGACGCCGGCCATGTAGCCGCAGAGCTCTTCCTTATAGACGGCGCAGTACACGTTTTCGGGCACCGTTCCGCCCACGTCGCCCTCGCTGACGTCCAGGGCGATGAAGCTGATGTCGGGATAAACGTCGGCCACCTGGGTAATGGTTTCGCCAAAGGCGAAGCCGGGCATGACGATGACATTGTAGTCCTCGTCAGCGGCCTTTTCCACCATGGCCACGCGCTCGGCGGTGGAGTCTCCGGCGGGCTTGTAGTAGGTGAATTCCACGCCGTTGGCCTCGCACCAGGACTTGCTGGCCTCGTAGGTGGTCTGGTTAAAGGACTGGTCCGTGATGTCGCCGTAGTCCGTGATCATGGCGACCCGGATGTCGGCGGCCTCGCCGCCCTGGTCTTCGCCTTCATCGGCGGGGGTGGCGGCGGGCTCCTGCTGCTGGCTGTCTCCGCCGGCATTGCCGGAATCGCCGGAATTCCCGGAGTCGTTGCCGCCGCAGGCGGCCAGGGACAGAACCATCGCCAAAGCCAGCAGGATTGCAAATAACTTCTTCATTGGTATCAACCTTCCTTCCATATGTTCCCCTGAAAACAGAGGGCGGCCTCATTGGGCCAAGCCTATTATAACAATACCTTCCATGGATTTCAAGGAAATTCGCAAAATGTTTTCCTTTTGGGAAAAACGCCGGAAGCCCCGCTCTTACCGCCCCGCCATTTGGACGGCGGTTTCCAGGGCGATTTCCATCATCTCCGTCAGGGAGCTCTGCCGCTCCTCGGGGGGGAGCTCCTCCTTTGTGACCAGGTTGTCGGTGACGGAGCAGATGGTCAGGGCCCGCTTTCCCGCCTCGGCGGCGGTGGCGTAGAGGCCCGCCGTCTCCATGTCGATGGCCAGCACCCCCATGGGGGCCCACTCCAGGCCGCTTCCCGTTTTATAGTAGAACACATCGGAGCTGAGGATGTTCCCCACCGGGGGCTCCAGCCCCCGCTTCCGGGCCGCGGCCACGGCGGTTTCCAAAAGCCGGAAGTCCGCGATGGGGGCGAAGACCCCGGGAAGGCCGAAGTGGTGGGCGAAGTTGGAGTCCGTGCAGGCCCCCTGGGCGATGACCAAATCCCGGAGCTTCAATTTTTCGCTGAGGGCCCCGGTGGTGCCCACCCGGATGATGTTCTCCACGCCGTAGAAGTGAAAAAGCTCATGGGCGTAAATGCCGATGCTGGGGATGCCCATGCCGGAGGCCATGGTGGAAACCTCCACGCCGTGGTAGGTCCCCGTCCAGCCCTGGATGCCCCGGACGTTGTTCACCAGCCGGGGATTTTCCAGGAAGGTCCCGGCAATGAACTTTGCCCGGAGGGGGTCGCCGGGCATGAGGACGGTCTTGGCAAACGCGCCCTTGGCGGCCTCGTTGTGGGGAGTGCCCATCTCAGCCCTCCAGAGCCTTCACGGCCTTGACGATCCGGCTGGTGCCCAGGCGGGAAGCCCCCAGGTTGATAAAGTCCTCCGCGTCCTTCAAATCGGCGATGCCTCCGGCGGCCTTGATTTTTACGTTGGGCCCGACGTGCTTGGCGAAGAGGGCCACGTCCTCCCGGGTGGCTCCGCCGCCGCCAAAGCCGGTGGAGGTCTTGATATAGTCCGCCCCGGAGGCGGTGACAATCTCGCACATCTTCACTTTTTCCTCGTCGGTGAGGAGGCAGCACTCAATGATGACCTTGAGGAGCTTGCCCTTGCAGGCGGCCTTGATGGCCTTGATTTCCGCCAGGAGCTCGTCCCATTTTTGGTCCTTCACCCAGCCGATGTTGATAACCATATCCACTTCTTCCGCCCCGTTGTCCACGGCGTCCGTTGCCATGAAGCATTTGGCGGCGGTGGTGTCATAGCCGTTGGGGAAACCGATGACCGTGCAGATGGGCAGCTTGCCCTGGACATACTCCGCCGCCTTTTTTACATAGCTGGCGGGGATGCAGACGCTGGCGCACTGGTACTTTATCCCATCGTCGCAGATGGCCTTGATTTCCGCCCAGGTGGCTCCCTGGGCCAGCAGGGTGTGGTCGCACTTTCCAAGGATTTCCTTCAGTTCCATTTCAGCGTTCTCCTTTACAGTTATAATATGATCCCAGCTCAGGGGGAAAGGTCTACCCTTTTATTATACCAGACCATCCGCCGCCTGTCCAGTGGGCAGATGGCCGCGTTTCCCCACTTGCAAAGCCGGTTTCACCGTGCTACAATAGGACGAATATTCTTGATGGAGGCTTATCCCATGAAAAAACGAATCCTTCCCCTGCTCTGCGCCTTGATCCTGCTTCTGGGCGCGGTTCCCTCCGCCGCCGCCCTGGAGGGAGAATCCCGCCGGGCCGCCGGAACCCTGGCCGGTCTCGGCCTGATCGATTCCGTGCCCTCCGACGAGGTTTTGAACCGCCCCGCCGACCGGCTCGACGGGACGAACCTGCTGGTCCGCCTCTCCGGCGCCGTCCGGGCCGATCTGCCCTCCGGCGCCCAGGACTACGCCGTGGCCCAGGGCTGGGTCACCGTCACCGGCGGCCAGGACGAGCCCCTGCCCACCGCCGAGTTCTGCGCCTCGCTGCTGCGGCTGCTGGGGTATGAGGGCTTCACCGGCGAAAACGCGGATCTCTTCGCCCGCCGGGCGGCCCTGACCACCCGGGACTACGGCGAAACCCTCACCCTGGGGGACCTGTACCAGCTGGCCCTGGACGCCCTGACCTTCCCCGCCCAGGACGGCGGGACCCTGGCCCAGGGCCTGGCGGACAAGGGCCGCTGCACCCAGGCCCAGATCCGGGGCCTTTTCCCGGAAGAGCTCACCGCCCGGCAGGTGGCGGACCGGCACATGGCCGCCGCTTTCCAGCTGAACGTGTACTACACGGAAAACGCCTATAAGAAAAATATTCAGAGCAACGGCGGCAGCGGCTTCTTCGTCTCCGCCGGAGGGCTGGCCGTCACCAACTACCACACCATTGAGGACGCTGTCCGGGCCACCGTCACCCTCATCACCGGAGAGACCTTCCCGGTGGACCGGGTGCTCTTCGCCGACCCCGACGCCGACCTGGCCCTGCTGCGGATCTCCAAAACCTCCGAGGACGGCAAGACGGAGGTTCCCTTCTTCTCCTTCCTGGAAATCGCGGAGGAGCCCGCCCTTCGCCGGGGCGACCGGATTTACACCCTGGGCGTGCCTCTGGGCATCACCCCCGCCATCAGCGAGGGCATCGTCAGCGCCACGGACCATATGGTCTCCAAGTTCAGCGCCCCCTGCGTGGTCAACACCGCCGACATCTCCCACGGCAGCAGCGGCGGCGCCCTGCTGAACGTTTACGGCCATGTGGTGGGCGTCACCTCCGGGGCCTATGAGGCGGGAAACAGCCTGTACATCTCCGTCTCCCTGTCCCCCATCCTGGAAACGGACTGGGAAGCCGAGGGCATCACCCTGGCGGAGCTCAAGCGGGAGCTGCAGCAGCAGGAGTAAGCGCGCCGGAGAATTCCCGTAGAATTTTCTCGAATACCCCTTGAAAACCGGGAAGCGTTGTGGTATGATAAGAAGCTGTCAAACACGCTTCACGCTCCGCGTGATCTTAAATTGGAGGTAGAACGTCTTGAAAATCGCCATCACTGTTTTGCAGCTCCTCTGCGGGCTGGGCATTATCCTGATTGTACTGTTCCAGTCCGGCAAGAGCGCCGGGCTCTCCGGCGCCATCGGCGGCGTGGCCGACTCCTTCCTGGCCAAGAACAAGGCCAAGACCATGGACGCCAAGCTGGCCCGCGCCACCAAGTGGATCGGGGCCCTCTTCCTAATCTTGACCCTGGTTTTGCTGATCCTCGGCTGAGCGAAGCAAAAACCGCCTCTCAGGCTTCTGGGCGGCGGTTTTCTTTTTGAATTTCTTCCAAACAAATGTTTGCCTTTTGCCCTCCGATGTGCTATACTGGAGAAAATAACTGTGCCTCAGGGCGCTCGGGAGGTCCTGTTATGGCGAATCTCACCCATATGCAGCAGAAGGTCTACGACTACATCGTCTCCTGCATCCAGACCCAGGGCTATCCGCCTTCCGTCCGGGAAATCGGCGACGCGGTGGGCCTGAAATCCCCCTCCACCGTTCATTTCCACCTCAAGCACCTGGAAGAGGCCGGGGTCATCGTCAAGGGCGCCGGGAAGGGCCGGGCCATCGCCCTGACCGAGTTTCCCGCTCCCAAGGACCGGGTGCCCATTGTGGGCAGCGTGGCCGCGGGAAGCCCTATCCTGGCGGAGGAGTGCATCGAGGACTACCTTCCCTTTGACGCCGGGGGCCGGGAGGGGGAGTATTTCGCCCTGCGGGTCCGGGGCGAGTCCATGCTCAACGCCGGGATTCTCCCCGGAGATCTGGTGGTGGTCCACAGCCAGCCCACCGCCCGGCACGGGGAAATCGTAGTGGCCATGATTGAGGACGAGGCCACGGTAAAGCGCCTCTCCCTCCGGGGGGGCCAGGTCTGGCTGCTGCCGGAGAACGACGACTACTCCCCCATCGACGGCACCTATGCCAAAATCCTGGGGAAGGTGGCCGCCGTGGTGCGGCATTACTAAAGGCGGTTTTGAAGAAAGAAGGCCGGAGCCCTTTGGGCTCCGGCCTTTTGTTCAGGCGTAGGTGTCGATATAGTCGCCGACGCCGGGAGTGGGAGGCAGCATAGCCAGCTCTCCCATTGCCTGCTGCTCCATGTCCGTCATCACATTCTTTTGCAGGGACATGGCATACTGGGTTGCCAGCCGCGCGGAGCTCATCTCCATGGCGGCCATCGCAACATCATTCATCATGGTTTCGCGTCTCCTTTCTCATGCTTTTTGGAAACAGGCATTCCGCCCAGCAGCCCCAGCAGTTCCGCGGGGGCCGCTTCCTCAACGGCGGAATCCTGGTTCGCCAATTTGGCGTCCAGCAGCTCGCTGCGAAGGATGGATACTTCCGGCGGCGCGGAGATGGCCAGGCGGACCCGCCCGCCCTCAATCGACACCACGGAAACCCGTATTTCCTCCCCAATCATCAGGGATTCTCCGATCCTGCGCTGTAAAATCAGCAAGGCGCGGCCTCCTCCCCGCGGCCAAATTCCGCCAGGGGATGCCGCATTTCATACCGCTCCATAATAATCTGCCGGGCCTCCCGGGTCTCGGGGTGGACAACCAGAGGGCACTTCAGATTCACCGTGCTTTCGGAAACCGGGTTCTTCACCGCGCAGAGCACGTAGAACCCCAGCTCTCCCGCCTCCTTTACCCCAAAAGCCTTCAGCTCTCCCCGCTCCAGCTCCGGCGCGTAGTCCGGTTTCAGCGTGAAGGGGTCCAGCACCACAAAGGCCAGGGCAGGGGTCTGCACGCTCTGGAGGCAGAGCATGCCGCCGCCGCTGCCGTCGAAGGGCAGGAGCAGGAAGCCCCGCTCCTCCTCAAAGCCGAAGAGCCCGTCGGGGAAGCGCACCACGTCCTTGTCCGCGTACTCAATTTCCCCGAAGTACTTGGTCTGAAGCTTGATCGTCTCTGTCATGCCTTCACATCCACCGGCTCATAGTCAGGATCGGCGGAAGGGGGCACGTAAAGCGGCCCGCCGATATACTTGATGATGACCTCCGCCTTTTGCTTGACGGAAATCTCAATGTCGCCGGGAACAAACTCGAATTCCGTCTGGTTGATCCGCCAGTCGAAATTCAGCTTATCCATCTCATAGCGGATGTTCATCTCCCCGGGGTTCCAGTCAATCTCCGGGCCCTCCTTGGGAATAAAATCCATAGCGGGCTGGCTGAACATCTGCTCACTGATGGCGGTCCGGGAAATCTGGGCCTGAACGTCCTCGCCGAACTTGGCCTTCAAGTAGAGCTCGCCCTCCTGGGCCCGGGCGGCGGTGGCGCTGTAGGCGGCCTCCCGGCCCTTCTGGGCGCTCTGCTCGATGCTGCGTGCCGCGGTGGGGACGATGGACTGGCGCATCTCGAAGGTATCCATGTTCAGCTGGATGGGCCTGCTCTTAATGCTTAAGCCTCCCTTGTCCCGGGAGATTTCCAGCTCCGCTGTGCCCCGGGTGTACTGCAATTGCGCCCGGGAGGTCCGCATCTCGATTTCAATGGGCACACTGGTGATTTCAAGAAGCTGTCTCATAGGTCATGGCGCACTCCTTCCTCTGAAAAAATATATTCTTTCCCTTTTAGAAATTCATATAATCCATCAGGCTCTGGGACAGGACGCTGTTGCCAACCTTCAATGCCGCGTCGTAGCAGTAGCGGGCGAACATAAAGTCGGAAATGGCGGCGGCGGGGTCCGCGTCCTCCAATTCCATATACTGCTGCTTCAGAGAGTCCGACGTGCTGGTGAGGAGCTCGCTGTTGTCCCGGAGGAAGCCGCTCTGGGTGTCCATCTCCGTCCAGCGCTCCCGGAAGGAGCTGTTGCTCTCTTCGTATTCCTGGAACAGGGCCTTGAAGCGGAGCTGGTCCTCGTCACTGGCAAAATTGCCGGTGTTGGAGTCGCAGCGCTGGAGAATCTGGCCGATTTCGTTGACTACGGAGATGACATTCTTGGGAACCTTATCCACCACTCCTATGACATTCCCCTTCTCGTCCTTTACCTCCACGCCGTCCTTGGTTCCATAGCCGCCCAGGTAGTAAATGCCCTGGAGGGTCGAGTTGAACACGGTAGAGGATACCGCCGCGTTCCCCTCTTCCTTGTGGCCCAGGCCCACGTCGATGTTCTTGGCCTCTTTCAGGAAGTACTCCATCTTCTCCACATCCGCGGGGGCGTTGGAGTCTACGGCCACGCCCCGGTAATAAAGGCCTGTGGCCGCCTCGTCCGCCTCGTTGGTTCCGCTGCCGTCCGGCTTCAGATATTTGAAGGCGAAGTTGGAGTCATACTTTTCATTTCTCTCGGGGATCTGCTTGGCGTCCGCCTCTACCATTGTCCCCAAGCCGTCATTCTTTATAAACTTTCCATATCTCGGGTCCCTCAGCCTCGGGTCGTCCGTGCCCGGAGCCACCGGGTTGTCAATTACATCTTGGGTAAAATCCTCATCGTAGCTGGGATTCTTCTCAGGCACCAAGGCGGCCTTTGCGGGATCATTGGTAAACAGCTCACCGGGCCCAACCTGGTTCGGGTCGGCTATATACTGAAAGGCCGGGGCCTGACTCTCCTTGGTCGCGTCCAGAGGCTCCGCAATATACCCCGGGTTCGCCTGAGGGCCCCAGGTGAAGGGGGGATTCAGCGTATCCGCCCCGGAAAAGACGTAGTTCTCGCCGTAGCGGCCGTTCATGATTTGGGCAATGTCCTTTGCCTTGGCGCAGAGGGACTGCCCCAGGGCCAGGCGGCCCGGGCCCGTGGAGCCGCTGGCGGCGCGGATGATGCTGGCCACGGAGGCGTCGTCCGCCCGGGAATACAGGTCCGTGGAGGCATTCTCCAGAGCCGACCAGGCCACGTCGTACTTGTGGCGCAGAGACTCGTTTACGTTCAGCTGGCTCTGGGACTTCCAATAGGAATTGCGGATCTGGAAGCACCGGGTGGCCAGGGCCGGGTCCTCGGCGTAGGAGTTGAAGAGCCGCCCGGTGAGAACGGTATTCATCGCCTTGGTCATGGTATTGTTGGACCCGTTCAGGCTGTAACGGTAGTTTTTCAGCGTACCGACCGTGGTCATTCTTGGAATCATATGGCGTTCTCCTCCTTATTTAGGTCGTTATGCCGGTGCCGTTGATCAGCTTATCCAGCACGCTGTCGATGGTGGTCATCAGCCGGCAGGCGGCGTTATAGGACTTCGAGTACATCATCAGGTTCATGGCTTCGTCGTTGAAGTCCACGGAGGACACGGAGTCCCGCGCCGTATCCACGGACAGGAGGTTTTTATAGTGGCCGTTCAGAGCCACTTCCATCTTTGACTGGTCCCCGCCCCGCGTCGTTCCGATGTTGTTCCACATCTCGAAGAAGGTGCCGTTCAGCATGGGCGCGCCGCTGGCGTTCTCATAGCCGTCCAGGGTCGTGGGGATGAAGTCAAATTTCTGGTTGGTCACCAGGTACTCGAAGTGCCGGATATTCTCGCTGGCGCCGGAGGCAGGCTCCAGGTCTCCGGGGGGGCAGGTGTAGTCGCACACCAGGAGGTGGGTGGTCTCCCAGGTATTGGAGACGGAGATGTTGGCCGCCGTGATGCCGGAGGGGTCGTCGTTTCCGGGGTTGTTGCTGAACAGCACGCCGCCAACAAAGATGCCCTTGGCGTTTTTTCCCCAGCCGGCTTCCTGGACCGTGCCGTCTTCCGCCAAAATATCCTCTTTATTTTCGGGGATAAATTTCCCCTCGCCGTTGTCGTATTTCTGCCCCTTCATAAAGGCGTCCAGAACATTCTTGCCGGTGAGCCCCGCGGCTTCCATCGCCGCTTTGTCAGCTAATCCCACCTCGGTTAGGATCGCTTTTTGAACATCCTCGCTTATTTTGGACCAGTCGCTGTTGACTTTTTCATCCTTGCCGTTGACCTGGATGGTCACCGGAACGCCGGCTTCTTCGCCCGCGTCGTTTTTGCCCTTGGTAATAAAGTTCCCTTCCGGGTCCTGGAGGAAGCCCTGGTTGGCCTCGTTCATGACCTTGGCGAACTGGTTGGCCAGCAGGTCCAGGGTCCGCTGGTAATAGGGGATGCCCCGCTTGCCGCCGGCGTTTTCGTCCACGTTTGTAATCACGTCCCGGTCCGTGAACTCGCCCTTTTCCGTGAGCATCTCCCGCCATGCCTGAATCTTGCCGCCAAGGTCGTTGTCGTCCAGACTGACTTTTTTAGAGACCTCCTGGGTGACCATCTGCTGGGTGTAGGCGTAGTTGCCGTTGGCCAGCAGGACACGCTTGTAGATCATCAGGGTTTTGTCTCCCACAGTGGGAAGGTCCGGGGTCTCCACCGTGAAGCTGTTCCGGCCGCCCTTAAACAGATCCTCGATGGCTACCTGGCTCCCGGCGCCATCGTCTACGGTATCGGTTCCCGAAACCCCTTTGACGGTTCCTCTGTTGATGGCTACGTAGACTTCGTTGATACTGTTTTTCAGCTTGGTGATGGACATATTGTAGTTGGGGTCTACCACCTTTTTTGCCTTTAAGATGTCGTTCGTGGGTTTTCCGTCCTCGGTCAGGTAGGGTTGGTAATCCTTATTGGCCCTCGGGGCGGCGTGGGCCTCGTCGGTGGGCTGGCCGCTCTCGTCCAAGAACTGCGTGGCCGTGTCAAGGCCGTCCCACTCCGGGTTCGGCTCCTTGCCGGCCTCGTCTTTTGTGGCGACCGGGTCTCCGTTCGCGTCCGCGTAAGGCCACGTTGTGGTGTCATTGGGGTCAAACTCCCGCTTTACCGGCACCTGATCGATTTTCATCTGGGCCGCGAAAACGCCGTCCACCAGCAAAGCCTCGTCCGATCTGACCGATCCGTCGGGGTTGGCGTTGCCCAGGCGGATGGTCAGCTTTTCCACCGTCAGCCCGGCGGTGATCTCTTCCTCGCTGTAGGTCACGTCGATGTCAATCAGCTCGGAGAGCTGGTCGATCTGGAGGTTCCGCTCGTCCCGGAGCTCCAGGGCCGGGTCACCGTGGATTTCGCTCTTGCGAATCTCCTCGTTCAAGGAGCGGATGGTGGTCAGGCAGCCGTTGATTTTGTCAATGTCCTGGTTCAGCTTGGTGATTGTGCTTTCCTGGACCTCTTCCAGCTTGTTGGCGTATTTATTCAACAGGGTGACCAGGTTCTTGGATATCTGCCGGACGGTGTTGTCATACTCCTGGTGCCCCGTCTGGTCCACCAGGTTCTTAAAGGCCTCGCCCAGCTTCTCCAGCTCCAGTCCCAGGATGCCGTGGCCGCCCTCGCCCTTGCTCTCGTCGCCCGCGCCCACTTCATCCAGAATCCGTTGGATTTCCTCCAGAATCTCCAGCCGGCCGTCCGCGTAGCCCATCTGGGCGTTCAGCGTCCGGTAGCGGATGTCCAGGTAGGGGCTGCGGATCTGGGAGAGGCTCTTGACCAGCGCGCCCTGGCCGGTGCGGATATCGCCCTCGGCGTAATAGCGGTCCGCCCCGTTGACGTAGAGGCTTACCTGATCCAGGCGCTGGCGGGTGTAGCCCGGGGTGTTGATGTTGGAAATATTGTTTCCTGTCACGGTAATGCCGGTCTGGGCGGCATAAATCGCCAGCCGGGCCTGCGTGAAGGAGCCAAAGGTACCAATGCTCATATCGATATACTCCTTATTTTGTCTTTGCTTGTCAGGCTCGGAAATCCGTTTTCATGGACGGAGGCGGGGCGCTGCTTTCCTGCTCCTTGCCGTAGCCGGGTCCCCCCGGCCCGCCGGAGGGAGGGCCGCCCATCTGCACAATGACGCTCTCCACCTGGTGGAGGTTCTGCTCCAGCAGCCTCCGGGTCTTGCCGGACGCCTGGCGGTAAGCCGCGTAGCGGAGCTGCAGCTCGCTCACCGCCTGCCGGGCTTCTTCCTGCATGGCGGGGGGGAAATGACGGGGGACCTGTTCCAGGGGCACCCCCTCCAGCCCCAGCTGGGGCAGCAGCTTATCCCGGGTCAGCTCCAGGCCCCGGAAGTTCAGGGCTTGAGCCTGTTCCTGGTTCAAAAGATCGTTCAGGCCCATCAGGTCCTCCTGCTGGGCGGCGGTCAGTTTTTTCTCATTCAGGCCGGTCAGGCTCTCCAGCCCCCGGCTCATGGAGCGCAGGAAGCTCAGGTAGGAACGGTACAGCTCATCCATGGCTCATTCCTCCACCATGAGCAGCATCCGCCCCGCGATGGCCATGGGGTCCGGCCGGTACTCCCCGGCGGACACCTCACGGCGAAGCTCTTGGATATCGCCGGTGGTGTTGGCGGTCCGCACCTCCCGGGAGAGGCGGCTCACCATCTCCATCTGAAAGCTTCTCCGGCCCGCGGGGGCGGAGAAACTGGCGGAATCGTAGTTGTGCCCGGAGACGGGCTGGGCGGCTGCTTCCCGCTTTTGGGCGGGGTAATAGGTTTTCGTCCGGCCAATGGAAGAGATGGGGCCGGAACCGGTAGAAGTCAGCATAATCACTCACATCCTTTGCTCTTGGCAGCATTCCACTTCTTATCACTTCATTATTCATATCGGCTAAACGCCAGGAAAGTTAAGAACGGGAGGGAGAATTTTCTTGATTCCCGGGGAAATGGGGAGGCCAGGGCACGGGTTCCGGCAAAAAAGCGGCCCCCGCCTCCTTCCCGGAGACGGGGGCCGCGCAGGACGTTAGGGATTTCAGTGCAGCGTCTTCAAATGCCGGAGCAGCACGTTGGCCACGTTGTCGCAGGATGCCTGAATGCAGACCGCCCCGATGTCGTTGGCCACCATGGGCATGCCGTACACCACGCTGGACTCCTTATCCTGTCCGATGGTGTAAGCGCCCTTTTTCCGCATTTCCAGCAACCCGGCGGCGCCGTCCTGGCCCATGCCGGTCATGATGATGCCCACCATCTTGCACCGGACCACCTCCGCCATGGAGTGGAACATGGCGTCCACCGACGGGCGGTGTCCGCTGACCTTTTCCCCCGGCGTGCAGGAGACGGTGTATTTTTCCCCGATGCGCACCACCCGGCACTGGAGGTCCGCCGGGGCCACCAGGGCCAGCCCGCGGTGCAGCTCGTCGCCGTTCTTAGCCTCCCGGACCTCCATCTTGCAGATGCGGTTCAGCCGGTCGGCGTACATCTGGGTGAAGCCCTTGGGCATGTGCTGGACGATGACCATGGGCGGAATGTCCGCCGGCAGGCGGCGCATGACCTCCAAAGTGGCCTCCGTGCCTCCCGTGGAGGCGCCCAGGCCCACCAGCACCCGGTCCAGGGCCGGACCGCCTCCCAGATTCGGCGTGGCCACCGCTATGGAGGGGCTGCGCAGCGGGGCGGAGCGGGGCCGGGCCATGGAGGCCACCAGAACCTTCTGGGTCAGGTTGCTGATGAAGACCTCCTTGCTCTCCTGCACGTCCGGCTTGCGGACAAAGTCCACCGCGCCGGCGTTCAGCGCGTCGAAAACCTTCAGGTTCAGGGAGGAGCAGAGGATCACCGGCACCGGGTTCGCGGGCAGGTATTCCTTCAAAAAGTCAATGCCGCTCTGGCCGGGCATTTCCACATCCATGGTCACGACGTCCGGCTTCAGGCGGGGTATCTTCTGTTTCGCGTCCAGGGTGTTGATGGCGTATCCGACAATTTCCACTCTGGGATGCGCCGAGAGGCCCTGGATGATGAGGTTTCGGGCCAGGGCGGAATCATCCACCACCAGCACGCGGATCTTTTTCCCCAGTTCCATTGTGAGGGAACCACCTCCTTGTTATTTTTGGAAGGTCGCCGTAGCCAAACGGCGATAGGGCGCGTTCTGGCTCAGGTTCTCCGAAGCGCTGATCAGCAGATAGCCGCTGGGGACGGTGGCGTCGTAGAAACGGCGGACCAGTGCGTCCTTCGTGGGCTGGTCAAAGTAGATCATCACGTTCCGGCAGAAGATCACGTCGAACTTCCGGCGGAATTTGATGGGGTCCATCAGGTTGAAGGTCTGGAAAATCACGTTGTCCTTCACGGCGGGGGTGACGGTGTGGGTGCCGTCCCGGCCCGGCGTGAAGTACTTCCGCTTCCAGTCCGCCGGGATGGTGTCCGGCAGGTTGTAGGTCCCCCGCCGGGCGCTGGCCAGAGCCTGGGCGGAGATATCCGTGGCCAGGATGCGGGTGTCCCAGTCCTTGGCCCGGGAGCCCAGGTAGTCGTAGAGGAACATGGTGATGTTATAGGGTTCCTCCCCGCTGGAGCAGCCCGCGCTCCAGATGGCCAGGGTTTTGTCCCGCTCGTGGCGGCGGACAATCTCCGGGATGATATTGTTGCAGAAATAATCCAGGTGCTCCTTCTCCCGCATGAAGAAGGTGTAATTGGTGGTCAGTTTGTTCAAGACCAGGGTGACCTCGTCGTTCTCCTTCTTGTCCAGAAGGTGGTTGACGAAGTCGGAGAAGGTCCCGTAGCCCAGCTTTTTCAGGGCCGGGGAGAGGCGGCTGGTGATCAGCTGCTTCTTCTGGCTCAGGTCGATGCCGTAGCTGGACTGGATGAAGTTCACCATCCGCTTGAAGTCCGCGTCCGAGATCGTCATAGGGCCGAAGCCGCCCATTCCCTCACTCTTTTTTGCCGTATCCATAGTTCTTATTCACCGCTTTGTCAGGAAAATTAGTCGCCGTAGCCGTGGGCGATCAGCTGCTCGCAGTCCAGCACCAGCATGGTGCCGGAGCCGTCGGGCAGGGTGCACATGCCGGAAACCAGCTTCTGGGCGCTCTGGGAGGGGATGGGGACGATGCTCTCCAGGGGAATGTCCAGCATCAAATCCACGGAGTCCACCTGAATGCCCAGCTGGTTGTTGTTGTAGTCAATCACGATCAGGATGCCCTCCTCCGCGAGGGGCTTCCCCAGGCGGAGGCGGATGTCCATGATGGGGATGATCTGGCCCCGCATGTTGAAGATGCCCTGGATGTAATCCGGCATCATGGGGAGGTAGGTGGCGGTGTAGACGTTCATAATTTCCACTACCTGATTGGCGTCAATGCCGATTTTCAGGTCGTCCACTGTGAAAATGAGGTGCTTCCGGCTGCCCGCGCCCTCATCCTCGGGAGCCGTGGTCTCGATGTCGTCTTCCTCGACCTGGAACAGGACGTTTTCTTTACTCATTGCGTTTCCCTCCTTCGGCGCTTAACCCCGGGTGGCCTTGTACAGGTCGCCCGCGTCAAGGATGATGCTGATGTTGCCGTCTCCCAGGATGCTGCATCCGGTGATTCCGTAGTTTTTGATATCAAAGTTGTTCACATAGGCCGGGAGGGGCTTGACGACGATCTGCTGTTCGCCCAGGAGCTCGTCGACAAACAGGCAGTAGGAGCAGTCGCCGGACTCCAGCCACATCAGGACGCCGTCGTCGATCTTCTCCGCGCCGCCGGGGAGGTTGTAGAAGTCCCGGGCCCGGATGACGGGGTAGTAGCCGTCCAGCATTTTCACCATCTCTCCGTTGACGGAGTCGTGGAGGATGGCCTCCTCCGTGGTTTTGATGCTGGAGCGGATATTGTTGATGGGGATGGTGAAGATAGAGTCTCCCACGGAGACCTCCATGCCGTCCATGATGGCCATGGTCAGGGGGATGCGCATGATGGTGGTCATGCCCTTGCCCTGCTCGCTGGTGATGGAGACGGAGCCGCCCAGGCTCTCCACGCCGCTTTTCACCACGTCCATGCCCACGCCCCGGCCGGAGAACTCCGTCACCTGGGCGTTGGTGGAAAAGCCGGGAGCCATGAGGAAGTTCAGGATCTCTTTATGAGAGTATTCCACATCCGGGGAGGCGATGCCGTTGCGGATAGCCTTGGCCAGGACGGCCTCGTCGTTGACTCCGGCGCCGTCGTCGGAGATCTGGATGATGACCTCGCTGCCCGTATCCTGGGCGGAGAGCAGAATCTCGCCCACGGGGTCCTTTCCCGCTTCGATGCGGTCCTGGACGTTTTCCTCAATGCCGTGGTCCATGGAGTTGCGGACCATGTGCATGATGGGATCGCCGATGGAGTCCACGATGGTCTTGTCCACCTCGGTGTTCTCGCCCACCAGGGTGAGCTTCACCTGTTTGTTCAGCTTCTTGCACATATCCCGGACGATGCGGTTCATTTTCTGGAAGGTGTTGGACACCGGGATCATCCGCAGGGACATGGACACGTCCTGAAGCTCGTCGGTAAGCTTGCGCAGCTGCCGGGCGGACTTGGAGAAGGCGTCCAGATGGAGGCCCTTCAGGTCCGGCGAGCCGGTGACCATGGCCTCGGTAATGACGATCTCGCCCACGATGGCGGAAAGCTGGTCCAGCTTGCTCAGGCCCACGCTGATGAGGCTCTCCTTCTGGCCCTGGTGCTGCTGGGCGCCCCCTCCGGCCGCCTGGGCCGCGGGAGCGGCGGGGGGCTTCTGGGCGGCGGGAGCGGCCTCCTGGGCGGGGGCGGGCTCCACCGGCGGGGGCGGTGCGGGAACGAAGTTCTCCTCCTCATAGGAGTGGACGGACCCGGCGGTCATCACAATGGTCACGGCCCTGGCCCGGTCCGCGTCGCTGCGGAACTGGAGGAGGAAGCCGTGTTCAATCACCGTGTCGGACAAAGAGGCGTCCGACTCCACCCCGGCGGGCTGGTACGCAAAATCCGCGTCGGCGCAGAAGCCCTGCACGGAAGTGACCAGCATGAAGGCCCGGAGGTTCTCCATGCCGCAGCCCTCGTCGAAAAAGACCCGGAGGCCGTAGGGGAATTCGGCGCTGCCCTCCGTGGTCTGGGCGGGAACGGGCGCGGCGGAAGCCGCCTCCTGAGCGGGGGCGGGAGCGGCGGCCTCCTTGGGGGCGGGCTCGGCTGGAATTTCTTCCCCCTTAATTTTGGCGATCAAACTATTAATATTTCCAAGGAAACTGTCGACATCTTCATTAAGGGGCTGCTCTGCTTCCACCTTCTCCATTTCCTCCCGGAAATAATCCACAGAGTGGAGCATCACGTCGAAAAGCGCCGGACGGTCCTCATCTTTCACCACGGACATGGTGCCCTCCCGAATAAGGAAGAACATGTCCTCGATGCGGTGAGAAACCCGGGCCAGCGTATCGAACTCCATCATGGCGGAGGAGCCCTTGATGGTATGCATGATGCGGAAGATCTCGTTGACATTGTCCTGAGAGAATGTATTTTCCTTTTCCGCGTCCAGAACGATGCTCTCCAGCTGCTCCAGAAGCGTATTGGTTTCGTAGATGTACATATCCAGGATATCATTGTTGCTCACGAAAACACCACCTTATCAGCCTTTTTCATTACTATCGACCTGTTGCGCTAAAAAAATAAGTAGCAGCGGCAAGTTTTTTCTGTGAGGTGTCTTGAATGCCCGAACTGCTCGGCGCCACCAACCCGGTACCCGGTTATGATAAGACCACGGTTAACCGGAATATCACGGTTTCCCCGGACAATACTCAAATTCAAAACGTCCCCGATCCCAGCAAGGTCGTCCGCGCCGACGGGCGGACGGAACAGCAGGACAGCAACCTCCAGGGGGACGGGGGAATCCGTTACGACTCCAACTTTCAAACCTTCCTCCAGCGGCTGCGGGACACTCCCAGCCTGGCGGACAGCCTCTCCCGCATCTTCTCGGGGCGGGAGGGCATCGTCGTCTCCTCCGGCCTCAGCGCCGGCATCGCGGAGGAGATGGGCCGCCTGCTGGAAATGCTGCGGATGGACGAGAGCCAGCTTCTGGACTTTCTCCAGGGCCAGTTCAAAACCGGCACCCGCTTCGGCGGGGCCCTCTTCGCCCTGCTCCGCAGCGCCTATGCCCGGGCCGCCTCCGAGGGGGTGCGGACGGACATCCTGCAATTTTTGAAAGCCTATGTGGACTTCGACTCCACCACCCACATCGAGGGCAACCTCCTCCGGGACCTCCAATCCATGGCGGACGCCATGCCCGCCAGCTGGGCGGAGAAGCTCCGGGACCTGACGGCCCAGCTCCAAAACGGCATCGCCGCGGGAAACCGGCAGGGAAACCTCCAGCTTCTCCAGCGGGAGATCTTCCCCTATATGTCCTCTTATGTGGAGCGGACCCATGACATGGGCACCCCCCGGGCCCTTTTGACCATGCTGGCGCTGAACGTGGCCCGGTATGAAAACGGCTCCGAGGAAAAGCTGCTGGAGGGCTTCCACCAGCTCAGCGGCTACGGCACCTTGAAGGGCCAGCTGGGGGGCATCGACGACCAGTCGCTGCTGCTGCTGCTTAAGAACCGGGGCGGCGGGGATTCCAAGGCCGTCGAGTTCTCCAACCACCTGGCCTCCGCCGCCGCCCGGGCCTTCCGGGGCGAGGGCAGCGCCGAGGTGCAGCAGGCCTTCCAGAACCTCATCGCCGCCATGCTGGTGAATGAGAGCGTCTATATGCCCATCAACCATTACCTCCTCCCACTGGAGTGGGACGGGAGGATGCTCTTCTCCGAGCTGTGGGTAGACCCCAACGCCGAGGACGAGCAAAACCGGGGCGGAGACGGAGGCGGCAGGAACACCATGCGCTTTCTGTTCAAGATGGATGTCCAGGGCCTAGGCCTGTTCGATGTGATCCTCGCCGCCCAGGGGACGGACGTGGACGTGCAGATCGCCTGCCCGGACAAGGCGGCCCCCTTCTCCAAGCAGATCGGGGACGCCGTTTCCCAGATACTGGCCCGGAACGACCTCAGGCCCGCCCGGGTGGCCGTCCGGCGGATGGACCGCCCGGTTACGCTGACCGAGGTGTTCCCCAAAATCTTTGAAGGGAAGAACAGCATCAATGTCAAGATCTGAAGGAACCACCAGGGCCAAGAAGGCCGTGGCCCTGCAGTACGGCCCGGGGGACACCGCGCCGGTGATCGTGGCCTCCGGCATGGGATATATGGCGGAAAAGATTGTGGAGACCGCCGCCGACTGCGGCGTGCCCATCTATGAGGACAACTCCCTGTCCACCATCCTGACCCAGCTGAAGCTGGGCCAGGAAATTCCGGAGAGCCTGTATCAGGCCATTGTGGAGATTTACGTGTACTTCCTCCACTTCGACCCCACCGGAAATGTGAAAACCCAGCAGGAGAGCGGCCGGACGCCGCCCCGCGAAACGGAGGAAACCACATGACAGCAAACCGTACATACCTGATTCTGGACACCCAGAACCACGCCCTGGCCAACGGCCAACTGGCCACGGCGCCGGGAGACTCTCCCATGCGGCTGAACATCCAGGACCACAAGGTGGACGACGTAATGGCCCACGAGGTGGTCACCCTCTTCAGCTCCAGCAGCGAGGAGCTGCCCATTCAGTGCCGCATCCTCCGCCAGCGGGGAGACGCGGTGCTCCTGGAGAAGATCGCCACCCTGGACCCGGAGGTCCGGCGGAACCTGCGGGTGCCGGTGAAGTTCAGCACCTTCCTCTACCCGCTGCCCGGCTCTTCCTGGACGGGGCGGCGGAGCGTGCAGTCCATTGACCTTAGCTGCGGCGGCATCGCTTTCTACGCGGACTGCCAGCTGGAGCTGCACGAGCAGATGGAGATCGTCATCGTCCCTACGGAGGAGCCGGTGATTCTGCGCTGCGAAATTCTCCGAAAACAGGAGCTGCAAAACGACCGTTTTCTGTACGCGACAAAGTTCGTGGACATGTGCGAGGACGAGGAGGTCGTGGTGCGGGAGGCCGTGTTCAGCCTCCAGCTGCAAAGCCGCGGCGCCCAGGACTGACGGAACGAGGAGGAAAGAAGTTATGACAAAAACACCCCGCGCCCACCGCGCCCGCATACCAGGGTCCGTCCGTCTGACGGCCCTGGTTCTCACTGCCCTGACCCTCTGCGCCTTTCTCGCCGTCCGCCCCGTCCGGGCGGCGGAGTGGATGACCCCCTACCTGGAGCAGGTCCAGGAATGGGGCGTCATGCGCGGCGACTCCCAGGGCAACCTCCACGAGGACCGGAACATCACCCGGGCGGAGTTCGTCACCCTGGTGAACCGGGCCTTCGGCTATGAGGAGCCCAGCCCCAGCAACCCCTTTACCGATGTGAATCCCAACGACTGGTTTGCCGAGGACGTCAGCATCGCCCACCAAGCGGGCTACTTCAACGGCACCAGCGACTCCACCGCCTCCCCCTATTCCCTGGTGACCCGGGAGCAGGCCGCCGTCTTTCTGGGCCGGTGCCTCCGGTTCCAGGGCGTGCCCAACGCCGCCAACTCCACCTTTACCGACATGCACGAAATCGGCGGCTGGAGCCGTCCCCTGGTACAGGAGGCCGCGGAGCTGGGCATCATCCAGGGCTACGCCGACGGCAGCTTCCGCCCCAACCTGCCCATCACCCGGGGCCAGATGGCCTGCTTTTTGGTCCGCGCCCTGGGCACCCTGGTCCAGGAGCCCGGCGAGCAGACCTCCGGCGGCGTGTACGGCAACCTGACCATCACCACCCCCGGGGTGAAATTGAAAGACACTACCGTCACCGGCAACCTCTACCTCACCGGCGGCGTAGGCCTGGGAAACGTGGAACTGGAAAATGTCAACGTCATGGGCAAAATCATCATCTGCGGCGGCGGCGAGGCCGAGGCGGGCAAGCAGAGCGTCCTTTTGCGCAACGTCACCGCGGGCGCCTTGGAACTGGACAGCCTGACGGAGCAGTTCCTCTCCATCCAGGCCGAGGGCCTCACCAACATCGGCGAGGTCACCCTCCGCACCCCCGGCTACTTGGAGGACCGGACCGAGGACGGCCTGGGCTTCCAGACCATCCGGCTGGACGGCGTCGCGGGTTCCCTCTTCCAGCTGGCAGGCAACATCAAGCGGGTGGTAAACCTGACTCCGGAATCCACCCTCCAGCTGGCCCAGGGCGTGGCCGACGTGATCACCATGGACGAAAAGGCCGTGGACGCCAAGCTGACCATCGACGACCGGGCCTCCATCCGGGAGCTGAACCTGGATCTTGCCACCCAGGTGGACGGCAAGGGCAGCATCAGCCATCTGAACATCAACGCCCCCGGCTCCAAGGTCACTATGCTGCCGGACACCATTTATATCCGCCCCGGCATTACCGGAAACGTCTATAACCAAAATATGGATAACATTGCCGCCGCCGAATCCTCCGAGGACCCCCGGCTGCTGGCGGGCTATCCCAAGGTCAAGGACATCGCCTCCACCTCCGCCACCGCGGTGTTCAGCACCAACAAGCCCGGCACCATCCGCTGGGCCATTACCGCCCTGATGGACGGCTCCGTGGGCGAGGAAGACCTGGTGAATCCCGGCTCCAACGCCAAGATTCTCCGCAGCGGCACCCTCAAGGCCACCGCCTCCAATACGGAGATCACCACCCGGCTGACGGGCCTGACGAAGCAGGGCTCTTACTACGTCTCCGCCCTGCTGGAGGATGCCCGGGGCCGGAGGAGCCCCGTGAAGATCGCGGCCTTCACCACCCCGGACGACTCCGCGCCCAACTTTGTCAGCGGCTATCCCCAGACCCCCATCCTCACGCTGGACGCCGACAAAGAGCAGGTGGCCCAGATCATGGTCATGGCCACCAAGGACTGCCAGATGTACTACGCCCTCTTCCCCAAGGGCTCCACGGCCCCCACGGCGGCGGACTTCCGTTCCGCGGCTCTGCCGGGAAACCTGGGCTACGGCATCGTGACCCTGCGGAAGAACGCTCCCTTCCTGCTCTCCCGCATCAACACGTCCCACCTCCAGGAGCAGACCCAGTACGACCTCTACCTCTGGCTCAACGACGCGGACAACGGAAAGAGCTCCGCCGTGAAGAAAGTCACCTTCACCACGAAGGATATGACCCCGCCCAACATTTTGAAGCTGGAGGCCCAGTCCTCCACGGATCGGTCCGTGACGCTGTCTTTCGAGCTGAGCGAGCCCGGCGCGCTCTATTGGTTCGTGACAAAGCAGGGCCAAAGCGTGGGCATCAACAAGGAAAACCCCACCCTGCAAAACCAGATCATGATTGAAAGCGCCGGGGCGGACGGCACCAAGATCATCCGCCGGGGCGGCCCCGTCCGCTTCTCCCGCACCGGCACCGCCATCTCCTTCACCGTCACCGGGCTGGAGGGCGAGACGACCTATGACCTCTATTACATGGCCAAGGACACCGCCGGGAACTACTGCGTATACAACAAGGCCATTGAGTTCCCGCTCCCCATCAAGACTCGGGACGTCAACGGCCCCAAGGTGGAAGTGAACTACAGCCACTCCAACCCCGGCCCCACCGAGGACGCTCCCCCGGTCCCCCGGGTGGACACCGACCTGCGCCTGGAATTCAGCGAGATCATCCGGGGCCGCCACGACAACTCCGCCGATCCGGAGAGCATTCTGGAGCTTTACCGGAAGGTTGAAACCAGCTCCGGCCAGGAGAAGGAACGGGCCAAGAGCGCCTGGGGCAGGGCGCTGCACGGATACGTCCGGCTCTATCCCGGCACGCCGCCCACCCGGGGCGAACCCACGGCGGACGAGGTTGCCTTCAGCGACGGCGCTGCTATCCTGCCAAACCCCGACGACCTGCCCGCCTGGATCGACTACCGGGAGGCCCGGGTGGAGGAGGCCGGCGGGAAAACCACCATCGTCTTCCCCGGAAGCAACAGCAAAAACACGCAGAACGGCATTGCCCCGGCCCTCAAGCTGCAAAGCGGCGCGTCCTATTACTTCCGCATACAGGACATTGAGGACACCTCCGACAACCCCATGAAATCCCCGCCCCCCAACGTGGTCTTTACCCCCAAGTTTACCATGGACTACGCCACCATTCACCTGGTCTGGGATCAAGACACCATTGACATCCCCCTCCCCGACGGCACCACGAAAGCCGCCCGCGTCTTCACCATGACGCCGGAGGGCACCGAGGCCGTTCCCTCCGGGACCCGCTGGGATATGCTGATCTGGACCGAGTACGCCATGAAGTACGACCTCTATATCCGGGCTCTCGGCAGCTCCACATGGCAGCGCCTGGATTCGGCCAACGCCAACCCCAACAGCCGCTCTCCCCGGGTCTTCAACAGCGTGAACGGCAATTTCCTTCAGGAGCTCATCGGCACCGGGCTGGTGGGCACCCCGGAGGCGGGCGGCTATCCCCTGCTGGAGGACTTTACGCAGCCCCTGGAGGTTGCCATCGTCCCGGAGAACACCTCCTTCACCACCGACGTCTTCTGGGACATCCAGGTCTACGCGGGCACCAAGGCGGCCATCGGGTCCATTGCCCGGCCCCAGGGCGACCAGAAGACCCTGGACGGAAAGAGCGTCACCGTCATTAACGAGCCCACGCCCTACCTCCATATCCCCTATGAGGCCCCGCTGGTGACGCCGGAGGTCTGGGTCGCCGAGGATGACGCCACCATCCAGTCCAACATTGCCGACATCGGCGTGCGGGTAAAGATCCCCGGCACGGTGTACTACCTCGCGATCCCCTTGAAAAACGTGCAGGCCGACGCCAACGGCAATCCCACCGGCTCCGGCTACACCATGTCGGAAGAGATGGCCCCCTACGTCAACGGGGTAAAGCCCAAATTGGAAGACATTCCCACAGCCGGCGTTGACCGGGACCCCATGATGCTGGACAGCGATGCCGTCAACGTGTACGCCATCGCCACGGAAAATCCCCAGCTCGGGTCCCCCAACACAACCAAACACGGCAACACGGAAGACCGCCTGATGGGAACAACCCGGGGCGATATGCTGAACATCCGGGATTTGGCGGCGGAAACGACCTACCTCCTCTATCTGGTGCCGACCGATAAGGAAAACAACCCGGCCACCCAGGTCGCGTGCTACAAGTTCACCACCGACCTGGCCCTGCCGCCCCTCATCACCGTCAGGCCCACCGGAACCACCGCCGCCACTATCGAAATCGAGCCGAAGTCCAAGCTGTCCTATATTCTGGTAAACTCCAACTATTTCAACGCCGCAAACACGAACCTCCTGTTCAACAAGCCCTTTACCGGAACCTATACCCAGGGCGGCTTCAAGCCTCTGCCCGACGGCTGGTCCGGTACGGTGCTGGATGCCATGCTGGGTGATTACGAATACCAGGGCAGAATGTACTCCATCTTTGACATGTGCTCGAACCCCAACTTCAAAAAAGAGGTTCACACAGCCATTACCAGCTACAACAACATCTTTGTGGACCCGCCCCCGAGCCATTACCTGCTTGAAAGCCCGAACGTGACAAACACCGGGCTGATCTCCTTTGACAGAATGGAAGGCGGCAACTACTACACCCTGCTGGTTGTGGCGGAGGACGAGAACGTACCGGCGGATAAGCTTCACCAGCGGTTCGGCCTCCGGGCGCATCAGACTTACTACAAGGCCAGTACTTCTTACCTGTATGTGGTCGACGCGGGCCTGAGCGGCAATTCCATTACGGAGAACACCGAGCTCTCCTATAACGGCGACATATGGATCATGTTCAGTGCCCCCCTCCACTACCGGCATGTCGATCCGAATGATCCCAACAAGGAGGACATTCTCCGCGTCGACAGCTGCCATATGGATTCCGGCACGCAGCACGACCTGTTCGCCGACCGGTTCCATCTTTCCTCCAACAAATATCTGCGTTTCGACGACGTCATGGAAAGCACCTCTTTGAGCCTGAACGACCCCAAGCCGGGGCAGGCCCACGATCAGCTCTTGAAGCAGACGCTGACCTTCTCCACCACCAAGCCCATCATAGCGGGGCCCAACGGCACATTGCTGATTACCTTTAACGGGCAGCTCTGTGACTCCGGCGGCAGAGTCCGTGCCGGAACACCTCAGCTGATGATCAAGCTTTACAGGACTCCTATCCCCAACTCGACTCAGGTATCCTGGGAGGTGAAGGTCGATCCCGTAATTTCCTCCTCCTGGACCAGTGCCACCGGCTGACAAAACCCCCTTAGAGGGCGGGCGATTCCGCCCGCCCTCGTTTCGTTTATTCAAAAAGGAGTGTATGCTTTATGAAATCTCGTTTCCTCCGCCGGGCCGGGTCCTTCCTGATGGCTCTGGCATTGGCGTGCTCCCTGCTGACGGTTCCGGCAGCGGCGGACGACCCGGCGACAGATCCTCCCGCCCCACCCGTCCTTGTTACCAGCATCTCCCTGGCCCCGAGCAGTCTTTCCCTGAATACCGACAGCCAGAAAACCGGGATGATAACCGCGACGGTCCAGCCGGACGACGCCACAGACAAAACCCTGGAATGGGAAAGCAGCAACCCTTCTGTTGCCACCGTCTCAAACGGCCTTGTCACCGCTTTAACGGCGGGGACCGCTCAAATCACCGCCAAATCGACAGACGGCTCCGGCGTTACCAGCGCGGCTTGCACCGTTACGGTAACCTCTCCCGCGCCGCCCCAGCCCGCCGCCACCCTTCGAATCGACCCCAACTCCGCCTCCGTCTCCGCCGGGGGGACGGTCAAGCTGACCGCCCAAGTGGAGAACGCCCCGGCCAGCGGCGTCCGGTGGGTATGCCTCAACAACAAGGTTATGCTCAGTCCCACCAGCGGACGGGAGACCACAGTCACCGTCCTTGAGAGCGCCGAGCCGGGAACCATCTTCAACGTGGAGGCGCGGCTGGAGAACTCCGCCGTCTCCAGCGTCTGCGTCATCCGGGTCAGCGAGCCCCAGGCCCCCAATGTCCGGGAGGTCCTGATCAACAGCCCCAACACGACGGCATATCAGTACCTAGACCCCGGCTCCACCCTCATCCTGGACGCCGCCGCCTATCCCCAGGACGCGCCCGAGGACGACCGCAGGCTCATCTGGACCTCCAGCGACGAGAGCGTCGCCAAGGTAAACTCCAAAACCGGAGAGATCAGAGGCGTGGCCCCCGGCAAAGCCACCATCCGGGCCACCGCCAGGGGCGACGCGACGAAGTACGCCGAGCGGGACATTGAAGTCTCCGGCATCAAGCTGAGCTATGTGGAAAAATCCACCTCCGGCGGCCAGGGCCAGACCGTCCAGCTTACGGAGAACTCCATCGTGGAAATCTTCCAATACCGGGACATCCTGGTCCTGACGGAGCCCTTTGGCGACGCCCGGTACAAGTCCGTCAACTGGGAGAGCTCCAACAACACCCTGGCCCAGGTTATCAACGGCCGGGTCACCGCCAATTACCCTGGAACGGGCACGGAGATCCGGGCCTCCGTGGCCGGGACCGGCTACAGCTCCAGCTTCAAGGTGGACGTGAAGGAGGACGTGGCCCAGGCCGTCACCGTCAATATGGGCTCCGAGCCCTCCTACTCCTTCTCCGGCGTCTTGAGCGAGCTGGACCGCCGCTCCCGGGACAAGGCCGGCGGGCCCCTGGACTGCGTATACAGCCTGAAAGTCTCCACCAAGAACGGCGTGCTCTATTACAAGTACGCCTCCCCCGAAACCCCGGGCCACGGCGTGGGCGGCACGGAGCGCTACTACTACCAGCCCACCGGCCAGGGCCAGATGGCCCTGAGGGACGTGACCTTCGTCCCCCTGCCGGGCTTTGACGGCGTCGCCGTGGTGGACTACAACGCCGTCTCCACCATCGGGACCACCTTCTCCGGCACCATCCGCATTGAGGCCACGGCCACCGGGGACGTGAGCTACTCCACCACCGTGGACCAGCCCGTTTCCTTCTCCGCGGAGCATTTCTCCGCCGTCTGCAAGGGCCGCACCGGCCGGTCCATCAGCTATGTCACCTTCGGCCTGCCCTCCTCCAGCCGGGGCACGCTCTACTATAACTACAGCCCCTCCGGGCAGTACTCCCCCAAGGTGAACACCTCCACCCGCTACTACGCTTCCAGCAGCCCCTCCATCGACGATATCACCTTCGTCCCCGCCAAGGGCTACACCGGGGACGTGGACGTTCCCTACCGCTGCACCGACAGCTCCGGCGCGTCCTACAGCGGCACGGTCCGCATCCGGGTCTACGGGGCCAATGGAGAGGGCAGCGGCAATGTGGAGTACTCCATTGGCCGGAACCAGCGCCGGAGCCTGAATGGCAGCGACTTCAACGACGCCTGCCAGCGGGCCGCCGGGGGGACGCTGAACTACATCCGCTTCACCAGCCTGCCCTCCTCCAGCACCGGGACCCTCTACCTGAACTACAACAGCAGTTCCAGCAGGAAGGTTGCCACGAACCAAAACTACTACCGGAACTCCACGCCCCGGATCTCCAGCATCACCTTTGTGCCCGCCTCCAATTACAGAGGCACCGTCACCATCCCCTTCACCGGCACCAGCACCACCGGGGCCACCTTCTCCGGCGATCTCATCCTCCATGTGGACGACGGCGCGGGAACCGTGCACTACAACACCCCCAAGGGCCAGGCCGTCACCTTCGCCGCCGGGGACTTCAACGACGCCGGGCAGGACATCACCGGCCGGACCCTGGACCACATCCGCTTTACCAGCCTGCCCTCCTCCAGCGCGGGAATCCTGTACTATAATTACCACAGCTCCTCCAGCTACCGGGCATCCACCGGCACGGACTACTACCGCAGCAGCTCCCCCTCCATTTCCAATCTCACCTTTGTCCCCGCCTCGGGCTACACGGGCACCGTTTCCATCCCCTTTACCGGCTATGACGCAGACAGCGTCCGCTTCAACGGTACCGTCACCATCTCCGTGGGCGGAGGCGGCAGCCAAATCGTCTCCTACAACGCCGCGGCCAACGGCTTCGTCCGTTTCAACGCCTCGGACTTTAACAGCGCCTGCCGCAGCGCCACCGGAGACACGCTGAACTACGTCCGTTTCGACCTTCCCTCCTCCCAGTACGGCACGCTCTATCACCAGTACAACAGCGCCAGCCGCACCGGGAACACCGTCGGCAGCTCCACCGGGTACTACTATTCCAACAACAGCCGTCTGCTGGGCGACGTGAGCTTCGCCGCGTCCTCCATCTCCGGCACCGTCACCTTCGGCTTCACCGGCTACAGCACCCGGGGGGACTCCTTCAACGGCACCGTGGAGATCACCATTACCGGCTCCACTTCCACCGGCTCCCTGATCCGCTACACCGGCAGCTCCGCCCACCCCATTTCCTTCCGTGCCGCGGACTTCCAAAGCGCCTGCCAGGCGGCCCTGGGGACCCAGCTTTCCTATGTCCAGTTCAACTCCCTGCCCTACACGGGACACCTCTATCAGAATTACAGCGGTCCCGCCCGGACGGGCACCGGCGTCAACACCGCCACCCATTACAGCTCCCAGCAGCTCAGCCAGATTTCCTACCTGCCCAAGGCGGAGTTTCAGGGAACCCTGACCATCCCCTATACCGCCGTAGACACCCAGGGAACCCGCCACTCCAGCACCGTGGAGCTTCAGCTCTCCAACGGCTACTGCGCCGCCACCTTCGCCGACACCGCCGGCGGCTGGGACTGGGCGAAGCCCTCCATTGAGTTCCTCCGCTCCAGCGGCATCACCGCCGGATACAGCAACAATACCTACCGCCCCGGCCAATCCATCAGCCGGGGAGAGTTCACCCTGATGATCTGCCGGGCCTTCCAGTTCTCCACCGGCGGCTCCTCCGGCTTCCCCGACGTGCCCGCAAACAGCACCTACGCCGGGGCCGTGGCCGCCGCCAGGGACCTGGGCATCGTCCAGGGCAACAACGGCCGCTTCCAGCCGGACCGGCCCATCACCCGCCAGAGCGCCATGACCATGATCTGCCGGGCCCTGGAGGCCGCGGGGCAGTCTCTGCCCGCCGCCGACGCCGGTCTTCTCTCCTCCTACGCCGACGGCTACCAGGTTTCCGCCTTCGCCCGGCCCTCCGTGGCCGCTCTGGTCCAGATGGGAGCGGTCCGGGGAAACAGCGCTTCCCGCCTTAATCCCGGCGCGGCCATCAGCCGGGCGGAGATGGCCGTTATCCTGCACCGGGTTCTGACCCGCTGACAAGGAGGATCGCCATGGCTTTTTTCAAATCCCTTTTTAAAAAAGAAGAGCCCGCCCCCGTCACCCTGTCGGAGGATTTCCCGGACCTCTACAACGGCATGAAGGTGGAGGTGATGACCCCCGCCAACACCCTGATTTTTGTGGGCAGGCTTCAGCTCCTTCAAGGAAACCAGGTGGACATCTTGGGCGAGAGCGGAGGCTTTCTCCCCCGGGGGCTGTACAACCAGCGGGTAAAGCTCCGCTGCTTCCAGCGGGACGGGGACACCTTCACGCTGAACGGCTCCGTGGGACCCAACGGCCCCAAATTCTGGCGCATTGAACGGCTTCAATCCCTTCAAAGCAGCGAAAACCGTAACTTTTTCCGCCTGAATGCCGGTGTGGACGGCCAGGTCCGCTCCATCTCCGGGGAGAAATTCCCCTGCAAGGTCCTGGACATCAGCGCCGGAGGCGCCCGGGTTCTGACCACAAAGCTCTTCCAGCTGGAGGCTACCTTCCAGCTGGAGGCCAGCTTTCTTCCAACGGAGGAGCCCTTCACCCTCACCTGCAAGGTCAGGCGGACCTCCGTCCGGGCCCAGACCGCCAGCCCCATGAAGAAGTTTGAGTACGGCTGTCAGTTTGTAGAGGTTCCGCCCCGGGAGCAGGAGCGGCTGCTCCAGGTCATCTTCACCCTCCAGCGGAAGGTCCTTCGGGCCCGGCGGGAGGAGTAATCCGCTCACCTCCGGCGTCCAAAAAGGCCATGGATGATTTTCGTCATCCATGGCCTTTTTGTCTTTTGCCCTTTTAAAACTTCCTCAATTTGGAAATCCTACTAGGAAAAGGAGGGCTTTTTCATGCGCGTCACCTTTTCCCAATTCTGCTCCTGCGGGCCGGAGGTCCGGGAGGCTCTGCGGAGCCGCATCGACGATCTGGGGGGCCAGGGCCGGAGCTATGAATTCCCCGACTGCCGGATGCCGGAGGGCTGCGTCCCCCAGCAAGCCGTTCTGGGCTTTTTGAAGCGGGACCGGGGGTATCTCCTCTACTGGCGTCCCGCCGTCGCTTACCAGGGCACAAGCGTAGTGCTGGCCGCCCTCTTCGCCCGGAGCGTCTGGCGCTTTGACAGCTACGGGGCCCTGACGGCCCGCCTGGCCTCCCTCCGGCGGGAGGCGGAGGGCTCCGCCTTCCGCCCTCTCCATCCCCCGGTTTCGGCGGAGGGCTCCGCCTTCCGTCCCCTCCGTCCCCCGGTTTCAGCGGAGGAGTCCGCCTCCCCCTGGCCCCCCCTTTACCGCAGGCTCCGGGAGGAGCTGGAGGCCCGGGTCCTGGGGCAGCCCCGGGCCGTGGAGGCCGCCGCCTTCCGGCTTTACAGCCACGCGGGGAAGAAGGCCCCGGCCCGCCCTTTGTCCCTGGTCTTCCACGGGCCCACCGGCGTGGGCAAGTCGGAGCTGGGGAAAGCCCTGGCCCCGGCTCTGGAGCGCTGCTGCGGGCGGCGTTACTCCTTTGTCTGGACGGAGATGAACACCTTCACCGAAGCCCACTCCGTCCATCGCCTCACCGGCGCGCCGCCGGGCTACGTAGGCTATGAGGACCAGCCCGTCTTTGAGGCAGTGCGGCGGGACCCCTTCACCGTCTTCATGTTCGACGAACTGGAAAAGGCCCACCCGGAGGTCCTGAAGGTTTTCATGTCCATCCTGGACGAGGGCCGCTGCACGGCCCGCAGGGCCGACGAACAGGGAAACCGGGAGCTGGACTTCCGCCGCTGTATCCTCGTCTTCACCACCAACGCGGACCTGACGGCGGCGGGTGGGCGTCCCCTGGGCTTCTCCCAGGACCGCGCCCCCCTCCGGGAGAAGGCGGCGGACCCGGGAGAGCCCGCCGGACCGGCGGAGCTGGCGGAGCGGCTCTTCCGGGAAAACGAAGAAGCACGCCGGGCGATGGTGCGCCTCGGCGTGCTTCGGGAAATCGCGGGCCGCTTCAGCGGCGTCATCGGTTTTCGCGCCCTGGATGGGGAGGCCCGGCAAGCCGTCACCGTCAAACAGATTGCGGCCCTGGGCCGGGAGTACGGCGTGGACGTCGTCCGGGTGGCCCCGGAGACCGCCCGGGCGCTGACGCCGGGGCGGGACGCCCTCTCCGTCCGGTCCTCCGCCTGCGTGCTGGAGAGCCTCTTAGCCCCCCTGCTCACCGCGGCGCAGGGCCGGACGGCCTACCGCTTAACGGGACTGCCCGGAAGCCTCCAGCTGGTTCCGGATCACTCCCACTCCAGCTCCACCACCTTGTTGACGCTCTCGTCCAGCTTATAGAGCTTTCCGTCGGTAGACAAGAAGTAGCTTCCGGCAAACTGGTTGCCCTCGCCGTAGATATTCACCCGCACGCAGATGGACCCGGCAATGCGGACGGACCCTTCCTGCGGAATCATCTCATAGGCCTCCATGGACTCGCCGGGCAAGCCCAGCTTGGAGGGATGGATGGCCTCCAGGTCCGACAGGCCCCGCCTGGGAGCGGAGGGAGCGGACGCTTCCGGCTTCGGGTCGTGGACCCGGCCCTCCGGCGTATCCAGCAGCACGGAGCAGCTGGTTCCCTCCCAGCTCAGCAGCAGGGAGGAAACCCCTCCGCCGGTTCCATCTTCCCCCTTGGGCTCGTTCCGGGCCAGCTGGACGGAACCCTGCGCGGCAAACTCCTCCGGCGGATCGATCCGCAGCAGCGTCTCGTCCACCACGGAGAAGCCCGCGTCCTCGCAGGTCATAACCGCCGTATAACCGGCAATCAGGCCGGCGGGGTTCTTCAGCCCCTCGTAGCGGTAGAGGGTTTTCGGGGGAACCTCCTCCGTTTCAGCGGCGGGCTCTTCCGTTCCGGCGGGCTCCTCCGCCTGCCCCTCTTCCCCATTCTCTTCGGAGGCGTCTTGCTCCTTGTCTTTTTCTTCCTCCTTCTCCGGCTCCGCGGGGGGCTCCGGCTGGACCTCCTCCTGGTAGACCAGCACCTCTTCCCCGCTCACCGGAAGGGCGGTGATGTGGACCTCGTTCAGCACGTACTCCAGCGGAATCTGGATGGGCTCCAGCTCCTCCGCCTCCTCTTCCCCGCCGCCCTTCAGGAAGAAGAATGCCCCCACGCCGACGGCGGCGGCCAGCACCGGGATGAGAATAAGCAGCAGCTTCTTCTTGCCCTTCTTTTTCTTTCCCTCGGCTTCACCGCCCTCGCCCTCTTTCGCGGGCCCGGAGGACTTGGAGGCGGCTTTAGCCAAGGCCTTGGCCTTTTTCTCCTCCGCCTTTTGCGCGGCCGCCTGGGCCCTCTTGGCCACGGCCTCGGCCTTTTTGGTCTTGGCGGCGGCTTTTTTCGTGGCGGCGGCGGCAGCCTTGGCGGCTTTCTTCTGGGCCTGGGCCTCCTGCTTTTTCCGCGCCGCCTCGGCCTTTTTGCCGGCGGCTTCCACCTGCTGGGCGGCTTTTTTCGCCTTGAGCTCGGCCTTTTGTATGATCTTATCAGCCTTATCCTGTTTCAACGCTTCACTCTCCTACTTATACTCAAGCGGCCCGCTTTCAGTGGATGGTGATGGAATCCCGGTCCTTCACCGCCTGGCTGAAACCGCATTCCGTTCCGTTCACCGCCAGGCGGACGGGGCCCTCCAGCTTCTCGAAATCCACGCCGGACCGCTCCAGCAGGTCCATGACGTAATAGGGCTGGCCGTTCTCCTTGGGCGGCAGAACCACGGGCTTGCCGTTTAGGAGGATCTCCACCTCCCGCTTGCGGATTCGGGGCTTCACCGGCTTCGGGGGCTCCGGCTGGGGAGGCTCCTCAGAAACCGGCTCCGCCTTCTCCTCCGGCAAAGGCGCCGGAGGCGGGGCGTCGGGTTCCGGCTGGGGGGCGGTCTTTTCCGGCTGCTCCGGCGGAAGCTCCGGCAGCGGGGGAATAAGGCCCGCCGGGCCCTCCAGCGTCAGGATCACATCCCCCTGGCGCAGGGGGGCCTTCCGGTCACCCTCCCGGTTGTTCAGCAGCACCCGGCCGGAGAAATCCTTCCCCAGCAGCTCGCCCAGGGTCTTGGCGGCGTCCCTGCCGCTGCGGGCGGGCTGGAAGCGGATGCTGTCCCCCGCGTGGACCACCGCGTTGATGGCCGCCTCCTCCCCGTTCACCCGGAGAATGGCGGGCGCGGCGGGCTCGCCCCGGAGGACCATGCGCCGCCCGTTGAGGGTCACCCCCAGGTTCTTCCCGGAGCGGCCCAGCATGTCGGCGTAGGTGTAGCCGTTCATCAGCAGAATGTCCCGGACCGTCAGCGTCCCGCTGCGGAAGAGCTTGGCGGTCTCCCCGTTGAGGGTGATGACATAGCTGTCGTTCAAAAGCCCCAGGCCCGCGGAAATGGCAATCCCCAGGGGCGTGGCATACTCCGGGTTGTTCAGGTCCATCTCGTCGGCAAAGGCGCTTTTGGCAAAATTGTTTCCGGCGATGGCCACCCGGCGCTCGTCCATCCCCAGGCTGGCGGCCACCTTCTCCCGGAGCCCCTCCAGCTTGCTGCCGCCTCCGGCCAGGAACAGCGCCGAGGGCGCGCCGCCGTTGAGCTCCGTCACCTGGACGGCGATGGCCTCCGCCAGGCGGCCCATGGGCTCTTGAATGGCGGCATAGAGCTCCTCAAAGGCGGCGGTGTTCTCCAGGCCGAGGATATCCGTGTAACAAACGTCCTCCCCAGGGCGGAGATTCCGCTTCATCTCCTCAGCGGTCTGGAAGTCCACCAGGAAGGTCCGCATAATGGCCTCGGTAATCTCATCCCCGGCGATGGTGGCCATGGTGTAGCCGGTGACGCTGCCGTCCCGGCAGACGGCGATATCCGTGGTTCCCGCGCCGATGTCCACCAGCGCCAGGTTCAAAAGCCGCAGCTCCACGGGGATGGCGGCGTTCATGGCGGCGATGGGCTCCAGGGTCAGGCTGGAGACCTGGAGGCCCGCCGTCCGCATGGCGGCATAGAGGCTCTCCACCACCTCTCCGGGGAGGAAGGTGGCCACCACGTCCGCCTCCGCTTTTTGCCCGTTGTGGTCCAGCAGGGAGGCCAGGGGATAGTTGTCCAGCCGGTACTGCGCCACGGTGTAGCCCACCATGAAGAACTGCCTCCGGACCTCGTCCTCCATCTGCAGGGCCTCTTCGGCGGCGGAGAGGGCCCCCGCCTCCAAGCGGCTGATGGTCTCGGCGCTGATGGTTTTCTCCGCGCTGATATCCATAGTAAAGCTGCCGCTCTGGGTCCGCAGGGCCCGCCCGGCGGCGGCCACGCAGACCCGCTCCAAACGGACGCCCAGGCGCTCCTCCAGGCGGTCCGTCACCGTCCGGGCCAGGGCGCCCACCTGATGGATGTTATCAATTTGTCCGTCCAGCATGGCGCGGCTTCCGTGTTCCGCCATTTCGATGTCCAGGGCCTTGAACCGGCCCCCGGAGGGCCGGCCCACAACGCCCACGACGCTGCGGGTCCCGATATCCAGGGCAAAGATCAAATCCTGCTCCTGGGCTCTCAAATCCTTCATCATGCGACGCTCCTTTTCCTGCCTCTTCATAACCGATTCTCAAGCGCATCGACGATAGAGGCGCAAATGATGCCAGAAAGCGGCACCGAACCGCTTTCTGGCATCATGGCAGGGAACTCTACTGCCAGCGCGGGATGGCGCGAGTGGTCCTGCGTTCATTCCATGTCCATGACAGCTCGCGTCTTACTTTGGCCGGCGGAACAACCGCTTAGTACTTGCTGAAGGCGCTTCCGCCGCTGGTGTAGCCGGTGTCATAGGAGGTGTCGGCGCTCTCCTCCGTGTAGGCGGGGGCAGTGTAGGTGCTGGTTCCGCTGTCGTTGCGGAGGCGGAACTTGCTCAGCAGATCCTTCATCAGGCTGGCCTGGCTGCTCAGCTCCTCGCTGGCGGCGGCGGACTGCTCGGAGGTGGCGGAGTTGGTCTGCACCACGCTGGAAATCTGGTCGATGCCCTCGGTGACCTGGGCGATGGCGGAAGCCTCTTCCTCCACGGCCTTGGCAATCTCCTGGAGGGCGGACATGGACTCGTTGGTGGCCTGGACCGTCTTGTCCAGGGACTCGGAGACCCGCTTGACGATTTCGCTGCCGTACTGAACGGAGGTGATGGAGTTGTCAATCAGCTCCTTGGTGGCCTTGGCGGCCTGGTCGGACTTGGTGGCCAGGTTGCGCACCTCGTCGGCTACCACGGCGAAGCCCTTGCCGGCGGAGCCCGCCCGGGCGGCCTCCACGGCGGCGTTCAGCGCCAGGATGTTGGTCTGGAAGGCAATGTTTTCGATGGTGGCGATGATCTTTCCAATCTCCTCGGAGGAACTGGAGATTTTCTCCATGGCCTTGACCATCTCTTCCATGTAGTCGGCGCTCTCCCGGACCCGCAGGTCGGCGTTCTTGGAGTGGTCGATGGCATCCTCGCTCCGCTTGGCGTTGCTCTGGGAGCGGCTGGAGATCTCGGCGATGGTGGCGGACAGCTCCTGAACGGCGCTGGCCTGCTCGGTCGCGCCCTGGGCCAGGGCCTGGGCGCCGGTGGACACCTGGTCGGAGCCGGAGGAAACCTGCTCGCCGCTGAGGCTGATCTGGGCCAGGGTGTCGCTGAGGCTGCGGTTGATAATCTGGATGGACTTGAGCATGTCGGACAGCTCACCCACGTAGTACTGCTCAGCCTCGGTGCGGCAGTTGAAGTTGCCCTCGCCCATCTCCTCCAGGAGGCGGCAGGCGTCCTTGATGACGCTGTCCAATACCTTCTGGCTGGTCCGCAGGGCGTCGCACATCTCGCCCAGCTCGCTTTTGCTCTCATAGTCCACGGGGATATCCAGCTTGCCCTCGCTGAAGCCCACCAGGGCGGCCCGGACCTTCTCCGTGGGGATTACGATGCTCTTGATGATGATCAGGGCCAGCCGGAGCACCACCAGAGTGGCAATGACCATAGCTACCACAATGCAGATCATGGCAATGTTGGAAACCGTGCTCTGCCGCTTGATGATGGCTTCCTGCTCCGCCTGGAGCTTGGCGGCCAGTCCTTCGCCGGCGGTGGCCATTTGATTCAAAGCGGGAGTGCAGTCATTGACCAGCATCTCGGCTGCCTTCTGCTGGTTTGTACGGGCCGTCTCGCCGATGCTGGCGGCCTCCTTCTCCCAGGCCTCCACCAGGCTGATGAAGGAGTTCAGCTCAGTCTTGTCGTCCAGGGGATAGGTATTGGACAGCTCGGTCAGCTGGGTGCTCAGCTCACTGATTTTACTGTTCGTGGCGTCCACATTGGTCATGTCGCCGGACAGCACCGCGTCACGCAGATTCCGGGCGGCGATGTTGTAGCTGATGCGGCACTCGGACACCAGCTCATTGGACGCCACGTACTTATCCAGAATGTCGGTGTACTGCCCCTTCTGCATCGCCATCAGGACCAGCGACACGATGATGATGATCGCGGAAACAACGATGGTGATCCCGAACCCCATAATCAGGCTCTTCCTGATCTTCATGTTTTTTATCATTTCCTGCTTCCTCCTCGTTTTCTTAAATGCGTCAAGATTTCTTTTATTCTAATCGGCTTCCCGAGGCTTTCACACCACGTCGCCGTATCTTCCCTTCTCGACATCGCCGAAAATCTTCCCGTCCACCAATGTAATCACCCGCCGGCGCATGATGTTGACATACCGGCTGGCGTGGGTGGCCATGATGACGGTGGTGCCCATGCGGTTGACCTCCTGCAAAAGCTGGAACATATCCCAGATGTTGTCGTCATCCAGGTTGGCCGTGATCTCGTCCAGCACCAGAATGGGGGGGCTGTTGATAAGGGCCCGGGCCAGCTCCACCCGGCGGCACTCGCCAATGGACATCTCCACGGGATACCGGGCCTCCACGCCCCGCATTCCCACCAGGCCCAGCACCTTCTTCACCCGGAGATCCACATGCTTGCCGCTTTCAAAGCGGCGCCGTCCCACCTGGGCGGCCACCCAGAGGTTTTCCTCCACGGTCATTTTCCGGATGAGGCTGTGCTCCTGCTGGACCTTGCCGAAGAGGATGGCCATGCGGTTCTGGCTCCAGGGAATCAGCTTGGAGAGGTCCTTTTTATCCAGGTACACCGTGCCCTTGTCGGGCCTAATCTTCCCGGAAATCAGGTCCAGCAGCGTGCTCTTGCCTGCGCCGCTGCTGCCGACCAGGAAGACAAACTCCCCCTGCCGGATGGTCAGGTTGATATCCTCCACGCCGACCTCATACTTTTTACCCTTCTGCTCTTTTTGCTGCCGTCGGTCCAGCTTATAGTTCTTTGTCACATTTTCCAGCGTAATCGTGGGCATACTCTGCGCTCCCGTAGTCTTGAATCATGCCTCCGGCAAACTGGGCTTCGTCCTCCGCCGGGCGGCGGTTTCCCGGTATCCGTCCTTACGCGCGCAAAGGCGGGAGCCCGGACAATCCGGCCGGGCTCCGGCTCTCGCGCGTTGTCTTATTTGTAAATGGACTTCTCTCGTGCCAGCTTGCGGTTGACCACCTGGTCCAGCTCCACAAGCTGCTTCAAGACCCGTTGATTCACGCCGATCTGGGCCGTCAGCGGAGCCTCTTCCGCCGACTCCGCCGCCTCGCCCCTCAAAATGGCGGAAAGGCGGGCGGCAGCGGAGGGCGGCAAGCTCTGCCGCTGCTGGTCCAGGGCCTGTTTGGCCTGGGCCAGCTTGTCGGTGGGTTCCTGCCGCATAGAGACCAGCATCTGCGCCGCGATATGGTCGTCCCGGTCCACGGCGTCCGCCAGCTGGCGGGTCAAATCCAGGGCCTCGTTCAGCGCGGTATAGATTCGTTTCAGCTGTACGTGGGCATCCATCAGCGCCGGTGCTTCCATCTTGAATCCCTACTTTCCCGAGTCTCCGCTCTTTTGCGCCTGGCGGAAGGCGTCCCGCAGTTCGCCCACCATGCTTTTCACATGATCCAGGACCTCCTTGCGGCGGCCGATTTTCGCCCGGCCCAGCTCATAGGTAAAATACTCGTACAGCTGGGCCAGGTTTTTGCTGATGGGATACTGCCGGTCCAGCGTGGAGTCCAGGTAGTCGATGATGGCGACCGAACGCTCAATGGAAGCCTCATAGACGGGATAATTCTGCTGATCCAGCATGAGCTCCGCCTGAGACAGGCGCTTGTACAGCTCGTCATACAAAAGCAGCAGCAGCTCCCCCTGGGTCATGGTGTTGACGCTTTGCTCCTTGTATGACTGGAAGCCTTTCATATCCATTGTTTGTGGATCACCGCCTTTTTAAAATCAGCCGCCCATCAGCTGGGAGAAGTAGGAGCTCTGGGAGTTCATCTGCTGGATAAGCTGCTCCAAGCGGGAGAACTGGCTGGTGTAGTGGTCGATCTGGTCTTCCATCTTGTCCTGCCAGCGCTCGATCTGCTCGTCAATCCGGTTGAGCTCTTGTTGAATGGTATTGTTGTACATGGTGCTGGGGGCCAGGGCGGAGCCCGCCTTTTCCACCAGCAAGCCCTTGCCGCCCTCGGTCTTTCCGTACATGTCCAGGGGCTGCTTCAGCGCCTGCATCAGTCCGTTGCTCTTGGCGCCGGATTCCATGCTGGAGGTGAAGGCGTCCCGAACCTTGTCGGGGTTGTTGTTCAAGGCGGTCCGGAACTTATCCTCGTTGAATTCCAGGGTGCTCAGGCCGTTGGAGTAGTTCACGGTGATGCCCGCCTCCCGGAGGGCCGCGCCGTGCTCGCCGGTCATGGAGACGGCGGAGGTCAGGCGCTGGTAGAGGGAAGCCAGGTCCCGGTCGCCGAAGAGGATGCCCTGCTTTGCCTTTTCGTTCCAGTTCTTGATGGCGCTCTCGCTCATGCCCTCCTCGTCCTCGGAGGTCAGGGGCTCATAATACGCGCCGTTGGATCGCTGGGCGGGGAGGGTGGAATAGGCGTCCTTAATCTCTTTCGCCATGGCGTTGTAGTCTTCTACCATCTGCTTGACTGCGTCCACAATTTTGTCCGCATCGGAGCTGGTCTCGAAGGTAACGCCTTCCGCCTTGGTATCCTTGATGGCCGTTTTGTTCATGACCGCGCTGCCTTCCACGGCCTGGGACGCGTCCGCGTCAAACCGGAGGCAGTTCTGTGCGTCCACACGGGCATAGACCTGATTCCCGTCCTGGTTTGTAAAGGTCAGCTTTCCGTCCGCGTCAATGGTGCCGTAGACGGTTTTCCCGCTCTTTTCGTCCGTGAATTCCAGCTTGTCTCCATTTTCAGAGGCGGCCTTCTCTACTCCCTGGAAGCTGAAGAGCAGTCTTCCATCTTTGTCCTTCGCCTGCTCGGACTCATACCGGATGTTTCCGTCTTCGTCCGTCTGATAGCCGAAGGTCCCCTTGAGGTTAATGGTCATGCCGTCCATTTCCACCTCGTTGGAGCTCCGGGTAATCTCTCCCAGGGAGGTGCCGTTGACGCTGGCCTCAAAGATGGCGTCCTGGCCCTTGGTATAGGTTCCCCGCTTGTCGTCATCATAGGTGCCGGGGGCCCCGAACAGCTTGGCGGAAAGACCCTCAAAGCCAATTCCATTGGCCGCTCCGGTTTCCTTGGCGGCGAAGCTCAGTTCATTGGTCAGCTTGGAGTAGGCCACCTTGACCCCGGAATCCGCGTTGCTGTTCATGGCGTTCATGACGGTTTGCAGGGTGGTGTCCTTGCTGAACTGTCCGATTTCCTTCCCGTTGACCTTGAAGGAGTAGAGGGTGTTCCCGTCCGCGTCCTTCTCATAGATATAGTTTCCGTTATCATCTTTTAGGTACTGGCCAGGGATGTCCTTTCCGTCCTTGTCCTTTGCGAGAACCTTGACGCCCTCCAGGCCCTCGAAGCCCTTGTCGCCCAGGAGCTCGCCCAGGGTCTTGCCGGTGTTCAGGTAGCTGGTGACCCGGTCGCTCTCGCCGAAGCCCAGCATCTCGCCCTTGGTGGAGCCGATGGCGAAGGTGGAGCCCTTGGGGGCCGTGAACTGGAACTGGATGCCCTTTCCGTCCGCGCCTTCCTTCCGGTTGGCATCGCTGACGGTCAGCTTTCCTTTTCCAAAGGCGTCGTCAATGTTCTTCTGGAGCGCCTCCAGGAACTTCGCGTCCCGTGCCTCTCCCGTAAACTGCTCGGGCAGGTCGTCCTTGCCCGGCAGCTTGACGGTTTTGGTCTTACCGTCCAGGGTGATTTCCATGCTGCCCCCCCGTGTGGACAGGTACTCCAGTGTGCTCATTTCGGTGGTCTCCAGAGCGTCGTCCGAGAGGGTTAGGGACTTAATCTGCTTGCCCGCCTCGGTGCTGGGCTCTTTTCCGCCCAGCAGCTTCTCCTGTATGGAGCCGGTGGCGGCGCTGACATAGACGCCGTTTTTCTTCGGGTCCGTAAAGGTGATCTGGCCATCCTCTCCCACCTCGGCCTTTATCACGTTGTCCAGCAGATCTTTGCCCGTATAGGTCTTGGTTCCAATGGAGACGCTCTGCTCCTCCAGCTGCTTGTTGATGTCATCCACCAGCTTTTGAGCTCCGCTCTTTGTCACGTTGCCGTCGGCGTCCACATCGTCCTCATAGGTTTTGGTCTCGTCAAATTCGATGGTCAGATAGCTCGTAGCGTTTTTGCCGCCGTAGGCCAGGGTCAGGGAGCCGTCCAGATTGCCGATATCGATTGGCTTATCCAGATCCAACGTCCCGGAGGCGGCGGAACTGACGCTGTCCTTTCCAAAGGCGGCGGTGGTGCCGTCCAGCGCCACGCCGCTGAGCTTGTAGGTAGCGGCGGTGGCCAGCTGGCGCACCCGGTCGATGCGGATATCGCTGTTGGCCCGGCCGGAGGCGGACACCAGGTCCTTGTTGGCGCCCTTGGAAACCGTCTTCACCGCCTGGTCAAAGAAGCTGGTGGACATCAAGTTGTTGGCGGACCGGTAGGAGGTGTACTTTGAGAGGAAGGAGGACATCTTGCTGATCATGCTCCTGTAGGCGTCCTGCTTCCACTCGGTCTTGGTTCGTTTCTGGCTTAGTGCGGAGATTTTGTTTTTGTACGCGGAGATTGCGTTTTCGATCATGCTCTCCGTGTCCATGCCGCTGGCAAGGCCCGTAATCACATTTCGATTTCCATAGATACTTCTGGAACTGCTTACGCCGCTGACTGCCATATCATACAACCCCTTTCAGGAATTCTGGTGACGGCCCGGCCCTCTCGGGGCGGGGTCTATCGAAGTTAGAATTTTTTTGATATTCCTCTATGTTTTTTTATCGACATATAGTATAATAAAAATAAGAGGTCCCCGTTTAGTTTTTACAGTAAGGAGGAAAATCCTTTGACACAGGTCATCACTGTCACGAATCAAAAGGGCGGCGTGGGCAAAACCACCACCGTTTCCGCGCTGGTCTGCGGCCTGAAGCAGCGGGGCGCGCGGGTTCTGGGCGTCGATCTGGACCCCCAGGGCAACTTGGGCTTCACCCTGGGCCTGGACATCGGCGAGTGCAAAACCGTCTACGACGTGCTCACCGGCGCCTGTCCCATTGAGCGGGCCATTTCCCACACGGAATACGGCGACATCCTCGCCTCGGACATCATGCTCTCCACCGCCGAGGTGGAGTTCACGGCCCCCCGGCGGGAATTCATGCTCTCCCAGCAGCTGGACGTGGTAAAGCCCAACTACGATTTCATCATCATCGACACCCCGCCGGCCCTGAACATCCTGACCATCAACGCCTACGTGGCCTCCACCGGGCTCATCGTCCCCATGGAGGCGGAGGTCTTGAGCCTTGTGGGCGTCTCCCAGATTCAGGATACCATCGACACCGTCCGCAAGTCCTTCAACCCGAACCTGAAGGTTCTGGGCATCCTTTTGAATAAGTACGACCGCCGCCTGACCCTCTCCCGTGAGATTCTGGATCTGGCGGAATCCGTGGCGGAGCAGCTGGACAGCCAGGTGTTCCACACCAAGGTCCGCCGCAGCGTCAGCGTGGCCATGGCCCCCGCCCACGGGCAGAGCGTTCTGACCTATCAGCCCGGGTCGAAGGCCTCCGCCGATCTGCGCAGAATTGTGGACGCCGTGGCGGGCCCGGACTTCCCGGCCCCCCGCCCGGCCCCCCGTTCCAAGTGGTTCTAAGTTTTTGATTTTTCTGATGTAAAGGAGTTTTCGTTATGGCATCCAACAACAGCAGCAAAACCGCCCATGTAATGAACCTGCTCAGCAAGAACCGGGGCAGCGCGCCCGAGCCCCCGGCGGAACCCAAGGCGGAGCCCGCGGCGCCCCAGGCAGAGCCCGCGCCCCAGGCGGCCCCGGAGGCGGAGCCCGCCCATGCCGCGCCGGTGGCTCCCATCATTTCCTCCATCACCGCCGACGCCGCCGTCTCCTCCCAAATCAAGGACGCCCTGGAAGCCGAGCTGGAAGCAGCCCCCAAGGCCGCCCCCACGGCTCCCGCATCCCAGGCGGCTCCGCAGAGCGAATCCGCGCCCCAGGCGGCCCCGGCACAGGAAGCGCCCGCCGCGCCGGTCCGGGAGGACGCTCCCCAAGAACCGTTCCAGGAAGAGGAGGAGCAGCCCTCCTATATTAACGTCATGCAGATCCTGGTGGAGGAAAAAGCGGATGAGTACATGAAAATGTTCGGCATCTGCTGCTGCGACAAGTGCCGGGTGGATGTGCGGGCCTACGCCCTGAACCATCTGCCGCCTAAATACGTGGTCTTGAGCCAGAACGAGCGGGTTCCCCGCCTTACCGTCTACGAGAGCCGGTTCGCCAGCGACGTGACCTCCCAGCTCATTCAGGCCTGCAAGAAAGTCATGCTCACGCCCCATCACTCCCGGCCGGAGAATTAAGTCCCCAGGGGGAACGCCCGTTCTGCTTACGAAGGAGGCCCCGAAACGGGGCCTCCTTTTTTGGGGCCGCGCGTTTCCATGCGCCCGCCGAATGTTCAAGGCCTTCGCGGCATTCCTGAAATTTGTTCAGCCCGGCGAAATCACGGTTCGCCGGGCTGTTCAAGTTCCCTATCCTGCTCCTTCCCCGGCTCACTCGCTGTCCTCGGGCGCGGCGCCGGCCTCCGGCTCCAGGCCGGCGGCGGTACTGCTCAGCTGCTCCCACAGGACGTTGACATTTTCCATGCAGGTGAAGTATACATTGGTCAGAATCTGGTTGGGGATGCCCAGCTCCTCCGCCAGGGCGGTGATGGCGTTCCAGTTGGCCGCCTCGTAGCTCAGCAGCAGCTCGTAGAGCTTGCCGCAGCGGCCTTCCTTCTTTACCAGCGCGTTTCGCACCACGTCCGAAACCGGGAGCTCTTCCAGGATTTCCTCCAGAGGCGCGTCCACCAGGTGGTTCAGTGTGGAGAACATGCCCATCAGATAGGCCTCCGCCGGGGTGATGGGCATATTTTTGGCGTACTTCATCAGCTCCTTGCAGAAGGAGGCCCGCATGAAGGAGCGCTTCAGGAATTCCTCCGTCCCCGCCTCGGCAGACTCGGTGCTGACGCTGGCGCTGAGGAGGTAAATCCACTGCTTCAGCTGCCCAAGCCCCAGGGTCATGATGGCCTGGTGCACCGTCGTGGCCCGGTTCCGCAGGGCGAAGTAGGCGGAGTTGGCCACCTTCAGCAGGTTGTACGTCAGGCTGGCGTCCATGGAGATCAGCTGCTCAATCTCGTCCACGTCCGGCTCATCCCGGGTGATGGCCACCATCAGGCGGAAGAAGCTGGACTGGAGATAGGCGCTGGAGTGGACCCGGGTGGTCATCTGCTCGGCAACATAGGTGCCCTCCAGGCCGTCGGCCTTCATCAGCAGCGCCTTGCGGTACTGCTCTTCCGTGTCCACGTTGGTGATGATGCATTTTTTCTGCATGCTGTGGGCCACTTCCACAATGTTGTGCATGGCCAGCTCCGGCGTGGTCTGGATGTTGACTTTGATGTAATCAATGCTGTCCAGCAGGGCCAGGTACCGGGGGGCGAACTGGAATTCGTTCACCGCCACCTTATAGCCCTCTTTCGCGTATTGGTTGACAAAGTGCATGGACAGCGGGTGGATGATGACACTGTCGTTAATCTGGATGACAAGCTCCGTCTTCTCGAAAAGGCGGGGCGTCTTTTTCATCAGCAGCGTCGTCGTGAAGGTCATGAAGTTCAGGGACCCCCGCAGCGTCGTCGTACTGTTCTGAGTGAGGAAGCTGTAGATCGTGTCGGCGGAGGCGAATTCCTTGGCCTGGGGGGTCTCTACGGTGAAGGCCTGATTCTCCCCATGGTACAGAATCTCATACCCCAATATCTTCCCCTGGGGATCCTTGATCGGCTGCCTTACGATGTATTTACTGCTCATGATATCCCTCCGCGATTATTCTCGCCGCCCGGCTTCTTCCAGCAGATGGTCGATGACCCGGACCAGATGGCCGATCTCCGGCTTGCTCATCTGCTCGTCCGCGCCCAGCTCCTTGCCCTTGCGGCGCATCTCCTCGGTAATCAGGGAGGAGAAAATGATCAGCGGCAGGTGCTTGAAGTCCTTGTCGTCCTTCACCAGCTTCGTCAGCCGGTGGCCGTCCATCTGGGGCATTTCGATGTCGGTGATAATCAGCGCCACCTCGTCGTCAAAGTTGTCGTGGCCCCGGAGGCTGTTGAGGTACTCCCACAGCTTGCTGCCGTCCGGGAACATCCGGGTATTCCCGTAGCCGGACTTGTGCAGGGCCTCTTCGATCATCTTGCTGAGGAGCACGGAGTCCTCCGCCACCAGGATGACGGCGTCGCTCCGCTTCCGCTCGCCCAGCTGGTCGATCTCGGACATCTGGATGGTGGTCTCCGGGGCGATTTCCGCCACGATTTTCTCAAAGTCCAGGATGGTCACCAGATCGTCGCCGCACTGGGCGATGCCGGTGGCGATGCCCTCGTTTCCTCCGGCCACGGTTTTGTCCGGCTTCTGGATGCTTTTCCAGGAGATGCGGCTGATGCCCACCACCGTGTGGACCCGAAAGGCGATGTTCATCTTGTTGAAATTGGTGATGATGAACAGGTCCTTGCTCTTTTTCTCCCCAGTCTCGCCCAGGAGGTACGTGGGCAGATCCACCACGGTAATCACTTTGTCCCGGGGCTTGAAAATGCCCTCCACCGCCGGGTGGGCATGGGGCATGTGCTTCACGGGCTGAGAGACCAAAATCTCCTTGACCTTCGCCACGTTGATGCCGTACAGGCTTTCATTGATGGTGAATTCCATGACCTCGATCTCATTCGTGCCTGACTCCAGCAAAATGCCCCGCTTGTCCTCTTCCAACAACATTCCGAACACTCCTTTCAGTGCTTGACTCTATATGCCATACAAAAATGAGCTTGTTAAAAAATCATCTCCGGCCGGCCGTAGCTCCGAACGCAGGCCATTCCCGTGGCGGGGTCGAACAGCAGCGTCCGGGCCACGGAGCCCCCCACGTCCTCCTTCAAAAGCTGGATGCCCTCCCGCTTCAGGTGCATGCGGACGCTCTCGATGTTGCGCTGGCCGATGTTTCCCAGGTTTCCGCCGCTGATTTCAAACATCTTGGCCCCCCCGGCGATCTTCGCCGTGATGCGGGACCGGGACGCCCCCTTGGACTCCATCAATTTCAGCGTCTCCCGGATGCCGGTGTCCGCGTACTTCATGGTGTTCTTCCGGCCCGGCTCCATGTTCAGCGGCAGCATGATGTGAATCAGCGACGCCAGCTTGATCCGCTGATCATACAGGCAGATTCCTATGCAGGACCCCAGGGCGTAGGTAATCAGCATGCCGGAGCCCTGGGCCATTTTCATATCCGCGATTCCAACTGTGATCTTACTCTCCACTGTTCACGCCCAGCTTCCTTAATAAAAAGTTCAGCGACCGAATATCCGGCGACAACAGCAAACGGCAGGGAATCTCCTTTCCATTGCAAATAAAGTTTCCGCCGATGGTCATGATGTAATTGGACTGTCCGCCGTACTCCGCCATGGGCACAGCCATGATGGCCCCCTGCATATCCACGGTGAAGGCGGGCACGGTCAGCTTGATGTCCAAGTCCGCCAGGCCGCTGAGAGCGTTGATGAAGGTGGAAATCATGATGTTGCCCACCTCGGTCAAGGCGGAGCGCTCAATTTCACCCAGCTCCATGTAATCCTTGATGGTTCTTTCCATCATGCTCTCCAGCACCAGGTTCACGAAGTCCAGCTGCTGCACCGACAGCATGATGCCGCTGAGCTGTCCGCTCATCCCCACCAGCACGCCGGCGGTGATGGGCTCCGGGCCGCCGATCCACTCGATGGCCTCGTTGTATTCCATGATGCGGACCTCCGGCTGCTGAATGCGCACGGGCTTGCCGATGAGGGCCGACAGGCTGGTGGCGGCGTTGCCGGTGCCGATGCTGCCGATTTCCTTCAGGGTATCCAGCTCCAGGGAACTGAGTTCGTCATAGCTTTTAATGATCATGCCCTTCCCCTCTCTTAGCTGCGCAGGCTGTTGATGGTGGTCTCAACTTCGTCGGAGGTCTGCACCATTTTCAGCGCCATGCCATAGGCCCTCTGGGACTCGATCACCTTGGTCATCTCCTCCGCCAGGTCCGCGTTGGACATTTCGATGAAGCCCCGCATCACCGTGCCCCCGCCCTGGCGGATGGTCCCGTTTTTATCAACGGCCCGGAAGCGGGTGTCGTTCACATGCTCCATTCCGTCGTAGTTCATGTAGTCAAAGACGCCCACGGGCTGCGGCTCGTGCTCGTCTCCCACCTCGATCATGCCGCCGGTCTCACTGAGGACGAAGCGCCCCTCGTTGTCGGAGAGGTAGTAGATTCGCTCTTGAATATCCTGGCCGTTTTCGTCCACCTCGCCGGTGGAGCGCATCAGCTCGGAGATGACGAAGGCGCCGTTCCGGGTGAGGGTAATCTCCCCCGTGGTCAGGTCCGCGATGGCAAAAAAGCCCTCTCCCGCGATGGCGTAATCCTGGTCCCGCCGGGTCTCCTCCAGAGGGCCGCTCTTGAAATCCGTGTCCGTGGTCCACAGGGCCGCGCCCACGCCGGAGGGAAGCATCTCGAAACCGGGGTCCTCCCCTTCGTAGCCGCCTTCCGTGGCGGTCCCGACGCCCTTTAGATCGTCGTACATCAAGGAGGCGAAGCGGCTCTTTTCCGCCCTGAAGCCGTAAGTGTTCAGATTTGCGATGTTGTTGCCGTGGACTCCCAGCCGCATAAGCTGCTGGTGGGCTCCCACAGCCGCAATGAAAAAGGATTGATTCATAGGCTTCCTCCTTAGGCGAAGCGGCCGACCTCGCCGGTGGCCTTGGTCATCAGCTGGTCATACATCTTGGTGACCTGGGCGGCGCTTTGCAGCGCCCGCTGATAGGTAATCATCTCCGTCATCTGCTTGACCATGTCGGTGTTGGAGCGCTCCAGATACTTGTTCCAGATCTCAAAGTCCTCGCTCTGCCGGGCGCCCTCGCCGGTAAACAGGCCCCGATCGTTCCGCTCCAGGGCCAGGTTGTCTTCAAAGCTGAAAACGCCCAGCTGGCCGATGGCGGTGCCCCCGCCCTGCTCCGGCGGCTGGTCGAAGTAGATAACACCCCGGCCGTCCCCCCGGATTTTGTCGGTGCCCAGGTAAATGGGCTGGCTCTGGGGGTCCAGCACCTGGCCGAAGCCGGGCAGGCAGAGGTAGCCCTCGTCGTCCAGGCAGAAATTGCCCATCCGGGTATAGGCCACATTGCCCTCCGGGTCCTGGACGGCGAAGAAGCCGTCTCCCACAATGGCAAAGTCCAGGGGCAGCTCCGTGGGCTCCGGGATGCCCTGGCTGTAATCCGTGTAGATGTCGCTGGCCGCCCGTATGTAGCTCTGCCGGCCGATTTCCGTGCCGCCGCTTTCATTCACCGTCACCCGGCTGTACATCACGTCGTCAAAGGTGGTCGCCACATAGCGTTCCTGCTTGTAGCCCGACGTGGAAATGTTCACCATATTGTTGCCGATGACATTGAGATTGTGCTGATGGGTCAGCATGGCGGAGGTCAGATTGTAAAAGCCTTTATACACGCGTTATCCCCTCTTCCTCTTAGGTTTCGGCTCCGGTTCGTCGCCCAGATAGTTTTCCATATACGTCCGCAGCTTCTGAATGGCCCGGGTGTGAATCTGGGAAATGCGGGGCTCGCTGAGCTCCATGACCTGGGCGATTTCCTTCAGGTGCAGATTCCGTTCATAGTACAGGGAGAGGACGATCTGCTCGTTCTCCCGCAAAGACGCGATGCCCTGGGCCAGGGCCCGCTGCATTTCCCGCTCCTGGAGCACCAGCTCCGGCTGGCTCCTGGCGTCGCTGGAGGGCACCTCCAGCGGGTAGCCCGTGGCCTCCCGGGTGTCCATCAGCACGTCCAGGGACAAGACGTTGCTCAAAGCGATGTTGGCGGCGTCCTTCTGGTACCGCTCCTGGGTAATGCCCAGGTGCTCGGCAATCTCCCCGTCGGTGGGCGTCCGTCCCAGGGCGGCGGACAGCTCCGCCGAGGCCATGTCAATCTCCTTGGCCCGCTTCCGGACGTTCCGGGGAATCCAATCCTGCTTCCGGGCCAGGTCGATGACCATGCCCCGGATGCGCTTGGAGACGTAGGTTTCGAACTTCACGCCCTTGTCCGGGTCAAATTTATCGATGGCCCCCAGGAGGGTGATGATTCCCTCGTTGATGATATCGTCGATTTGGGCGAAGCTGCTGTAGACGCCCCGAATCTGCATGGCGGCGTTTTTAATCAGCCCCTCGTAGCGCAGGACCAGGGGCCACTTCAGGCTCTCGTCCCCCGTCTCCTTATAGAGCTGGAGGAGGTCCTGAGTCTCCATCTCCTCAATCTCCCGCTCGCTGTAGCGAACGGAGGCGGTCACCTCGCTCATGTGCCCACCGCCCTTCTCTCCGTCCGGGCCGCCGGTTCCAGGGTAATGTTCCCGATGGCCTGGATCTGCACGGCGCTGGTGATTTCATTGAAGGACAGCACGTACACGCCGGGGTAGAACTGGGTAATCATCTTGGAGAAATAGCCCCGGATCACCTGGCTGACCAGGATGATGGGCGTCTGGGAGAGGTCGTTGAACTTCTTCATCTGGTTGGCAAGCTGGGAGACGATCTGCTGCATCAGCTCCGGCCCCATGGCCAGATACACGCCCTGCTCGTTCCGGGTGAGGGAGGCGATGATCTTTTTCTCCACCTCCGCGTCCAGGGTGACCACCCGGAGCTGACCGTCCTCGCAGAAGCGGCGGGTAATGGTCCGGGCCAGGGCGCCCCGGACCTGCTCCGTAGCGGCGTCGATGTCCCGGCCCTGCGTCAGGGCGTCGGCCAGGGTTTCCACAATGGCTCCCAGGTCCTTGATGGGCACGCCCTCCTTCAGGAGGTTCCGCAGCACCTTCTCCAGCGTGGAGTAGGAGACGATAGCGGGGATGGCCTCCTCCACCAGCTCCGGGGCGCTGCGCTTCAAATTGTCCACCAGCTGGATGGTCTCCGCCCTGCCCAGCATCTCGTAGGCGTATTTCTTCACCGTCTCCGACAGGTGGGTCAGCATGACGGATAGGGGGTCGATGACGTTGTATCCGTAGATCTCCGCCATTTCCTTGTTCTCCGGCAGGATCCACCGGGAGGGGATGCCGTAGGCGGGCTCGATGGTCTCGATGCCGTCGATTTCCCCCAGGGGGTTCGCCGGCTCCAGGGCCAGGTAGTAGTCCACCAGGATTTCGCCCCGGGCCACCTCCTCACCCCGGATGCGGATGACGTACTGGTTCGTCCCCAGAGACGAGGCGTCGTGGAGGCGGATGGAGGGGAAGACGAAGCCCATGTCCTGGGCGTACTGGCGGCGGAAAATGACGATGCGGCTGATAAGCTTGCCGCCGTGGCTTTCATCCACCATGGGGATGAGGCTGTATCCAAACTCCATCTCGATGGGCTCCACCGAGAGGAGGTTGTAGACATTGTTGATATCCTTGTAGTAGTCGGTTTCGCTGGGGGCCGCGGCCTGGGAGGCCTGCTGCTGCTGTTCCGCCGCCACCTGAAGGGCCTCGGTCTCCTGCCGCTCCCGTTCCATGCGGCCGCTGACGAACCAGCCCACGCCCAAGAGCAGCCCGCCGCCGATGGCCAGGGCCAGGTGGGGCGTATTGGGAATGGCCGCCAGGAAGAGGAGAATGACGCCGGTGGTCATAATGGCCCTGGGCTGATTCTTGAATTGCCCGATGACGTCCTTGTTGAGGCTTCCCTCCGACACGGACCGGGTGACAATCATACCCGTGGCGGTGGAGATCATCAGTGCCGGAAGCTGGGAGACCAGGCCGTCGCCGATGGTGACGATGGAGTACCGGGAGAGAACGTCGGTAAAGGTCCCGCCGTTCATCAGCATCCCGATCAGGACGCCGCCCACAAAGTTGATCATCGTGATGATCAAGGACATGGTGGCGTCGCCTTTGACAATTTTGGTGGCACCGTCCATAGCGCCGTAGAAGTCGGCCTCTTTTTGAATCTTGTGCCGGCGGCCCTTGGCCTCCTGCTCGTCAATGAGGCCGGAGGAGAGGTCCGCGTCAATGGCCATCTGCTTGCCGGGCATGGCGTCCAGGGTGAACCGGGCGGCTACCTCGGCCACGCGCTCGGCGCCCTTGGTGATAACGATAAACTGCACCAGCACGATGATCAAGAAGACCACCACGCCGACGACGATGTTGCCGCCCGTAATCAGGTTGCCGAAGTTTTGAATGACCGTTCCGGCGTAGCCGTGCCAGAGAATCTGCCGGGTGGTGGAGACGTTCAGTCCCAATCGGAACAGCGTCGTAATCAGCAATAGGGAGGGAAATATGGAAAACTCCAAAGCCTCCGAGATGTTCATGGTGATCATCAGGATCATGATGGAAAGCCCGATGTTGACCACCAGCAGGATGTCCAGCAGCTGCGTCGGCAGAGGAATAATCAAAAACAGGACAATGACCACGACGGCGAGGGATATTACGTTGTCAAAAATTCTTCTCAAGCGCCGGTCACCTCCTGTCCCGCAGATTCCTTTCCGCCCCGGCGTGTCTTTCAAGGCCGGACTGCCTTATCCTTTGGACAAAGCGGCAAATTTATTTTACCAATTGATGCTTTTCATTCAGCCGGAAGATGTAGACCAGCACCTCCGCCACGGGGTTGTAAAGCTCCGGGGGAATCTCTTGGTCCAGTTCCGTGTCCGCGTACAGGGCGCGGGCCAGGGGCACGTTTTCCACAACGGCCACCTTGTTCTCCTCCGCGATTTTCACGATGCGCAGGGCCAGGGAATCCTGTCCCTTGGCAAGGACGATGGGGGCCGCGTCCTGATCCGGTTTGTACCGAAGAGCCACGGCGAAGTGGGTGGGGTTTCGGATGACCACGTCGGCCTTGGGAACCTGCTGCATCATGCGGCTCATAGCCCGCTTGCGCTGCATTTCCTTGATCTTCCCCTTGATCTGGGGGTCGCCTTCCGTCTGTTTGTATTCTTCCTTAATCTCCTGCTTGCTCATGCGGAGATTCCGCTCATAATCCCACCGCTGATAGAAGAAATCCACGGCCGCCAAGGCGATGAAGGCGATGCCGATTTTCACAATCATGCTCATCCCTTCGGAAAACAGGTGCTGCGCGGAGGCCAGGAGCTCCACATAAAGATATTTGGCACTCTCATGAAACATCCCCTCGATGCTCATATAGACGATGACCATGAGAATGCTGATTTTCAAAAGCCCCTTCAGGGCATTGATAACGCTCTTTAAGGAAAACAGCCGTTTGAAGCCCTCCAGGGGATTGATGCGGCTGAATTTGGGTTTCATCAGTTCGCTGCTGACCAGCAGCTTGGTCTGCGCAAAGGTGGCCGCAATGGCGCAGCCCGCCGTTACCAGCGTAATGGGAAGCACGCTCCGGATCATCAGTCCCAGGGCCTGCATCACCAGCTCGTTGAGGATGTCGCCAATGACCAACCCCCCCGCCAGATCCACTTTGGAAAAGCAAAAGCCCATAAAGCCCGCCAGCTCTTCCCCGATACTTCCGGCCAGCAGCCAGAAGGTGAAGAAGGACCCCAGCAGCGTGACTACGGCCACTGCGTCCTGGCTCATGAAGACGTTGCCTTTTTTTCGTTCGTCTCTTCGCTTTTTTGGGGTTGCTTTTTCGGTCTTAGAACTGTCCGCCAACTGTCATCCCCCCTTTCGGACGTCCGCGCGGCTTGAAACCGGCTATGCCATCAGCCGCAGCATCGTGTGGAGGCTGTTCAGCATGGTTTGTTCCGCCTCCAGGAGGAACTCGCTGACCGGAAGCATCAGCATCAGCAGCAGTGCCAGGCCGATGATCACCTTCAGCTCGATGTTAATGGAAAACACATTGATTTGGGGAATGACCTTCATCAAAATGCCCATCCCCAGCTGACCAATCAGCTCCGCCGCCAGAATCGGCATACAGAGCTTCACCGCCAGGACGGTACACTCGATAAACAGCTCCAGCGCCAGGTTTGTCAGGTCGTTCCCAATGGAGACGCCGCCGTATCCCACCACCTCGCCGGAGGTAATCATAATCCGCAGCAGCGTGTGGTGTCCGTTCCCGGCAAAGAAGAGCAGAATCATCAGCGTGTTCAGCATCGTGCCCGTCACGGACATGTTGGAGCGTGAGCCGGGGTCATAGGTCTGGTTCATGGTCATACCCATCTGGGTGTCGATGGCCAAACCCGCCATCTGGGGAATATAAAGGAAAAAGTTTACCACCATGCCCAGGGCAAAGCCTATGGCCATTTCCAGCAAAATTGCCCCCGCAAAGGGCAGCATGCCCGCCGGCGGCTCCAGCCGCCCGCCTGTCACCGAATAGGTGAAGACCGACAGCAGCAGCGTAAACCCCGCACGGAAGGTCCCGGGGAAATTCTGGCGGCTCAGCAGGGGATTGAACAGCACGAAGCCGCTCATCCGGGCCGTAATCAACAAAAACAGCGTCAGGGCCCCTTCGTCTATCATAGGCGCCTCCGCTAAATCTGCGTCATCAGGTCAAAGACCTCCCGGGTGTAGTCCTGAAGCGTCGTCAGCATCCAGCCGCCTGCCAGCAGAAGGACGCCCACAATAATGACCACCTTTAAGATAAAGCCGATGGTCTGCTCGTGAATCTGGGTCACCGCCTGGAAAATGGCAATCAGCACGCCGGCCAGCATGCTTAAAACCAGCATGGGCCCGCCCAGCTTGATGACCACGCCCACGGCGTCCCGCATCACGTCGGTTATCATTCCCGTATCCATTCGTCAGCCCTCCGCTAGTGGAAACCCCGGACCAAGGTGGAAAACAGCAGCTCCCACCCGTTCAAAGTCACGAACAGCAGCAGCTTGAAAGGCGCGGAAATCATGGACGGCGGAAGCATAATCATACCCATGGACATCAGCGTGCAGGACACCACGATATCAATCAGCATGAAGGGAATATACAGCAGCAGCCCGATGGTAAACGCCCTGGACAACTCGCAGGTCACAAAGGCGGGTACAATGATCCGCAGGGGAATCGTCTCCACCACCGTCTGGGTGTTGACCTCCTCCGGCATCTCCACATGGGCCATGTCGCAGAACATCTCCAGGGTGTTGGTCCATGTGTTTCGCACCATAAACTCCGACAGGGGCACCACGGCCCGTTCCAGGAACTCCTCCTGCCCAATCTCCTCCGCGGCGTAGGGCTCATAGGCCTCCTCCTGAATGCGGGTGATGGTGGGGGACATGGTGTAAAACGTCAAAAACAGGGCGAGGCCCACCAATACTATGTTGGGCGGCGTCTGCTGTGTGCCCATGGCGTTGCGCAGGAACGAAAAGGAGATGATAAACCGGGTAAAGGACGTCATCATCACCACGAGAGAGGGCAGGAGCGTGATTGCCGTCATCAGGAAAAGAACTTCCAGCGCCTGCACGTTCTCGCCGTTTACATTGATCAGCCCTTCCGGCACCTCCGGTTCACCTCCGCTCTTTTTGCTTCATCATGGTAAGAAACGCCTCTTTAAAGCCCGGCTTCTCACCCTCCGCCGTCTCCGGCGGCTTCCAGGCGGCGGCCTCTTCTCCAGTGAGCTCCGCCAGCAGGGTCACCCCCGCCGTTCCGGCCCCCAGGAGCAGATACCGCTCTCCCACCCGGGCCAGGACCACGCTTTGGTCCCGCCCCAGGGGCAGCCGGTCCAGGACCTCCATCCGCCGTGGCCCGGAAAAAGCGCTCAGCGCGCCCCGGCCCGCCACATATCTTGTAAACCAATAGGCCAGGCCGATGATCAAGACGACGCAGACCAGCATCCACAAAAAGGAGCCCAAGGCCGCGTCCCCTTCCAGGTCCAGCATCCCGTCAGGGATTGCCCAGGATGGTGCTGACGGTCTTCAAAACACGGTCGGGCTTGAAGGGCTTGACGATGAAGTCCTTCGCGCCGGAGCGCACCGCGTCCATGACCATGCTCTCCTGGCCCATGGCGGAGCACATAACCACATTGGCGCCGCTGTCCTTGGCACGGATGGCTTTCAGGGCCTCCAGTCCGTCCATGTTGGGCATGGTGATGTCCATAATGACCAGGTCCGGGCCGATCTCGCTGAATTTTTCCACGGCGTCCGCGCCGTCCACAGCCTCGAACAGCTCCGTGTACCCGTTTTTGCTCAGGGTGTCCTTAATCATCTTCCGCATAAAGGCGGCGTCGTCGACCAGCAGAATCTTCTTAGCCATAGTCTTGTTCCTTCCTTCTTATCCAAAAATAATCATGTATGCCGGATGTTGTTATCTGAAAAGCGCCCAAGCCGGGCCGCTTATTTCTTCACCAGCTCAATGACGGGGTCCTGGACAATCTCGGTGATACGGACGCCGAAGTTGTCGTCAATGACCACCACGTCGCCCTTGGCCACGCATTTGCCGTTGACGAACAGGTCCACCTGGTCGCCCGCCAGCTTGTCGAGGACCACCAGGGAGCCCTTGGAGAACTCCAGGATGTCCTGCACCTTCCGCTGGGTCCGGCCGATTTCCACCGTCACCTGGAGGGGAACCTCCATAATCAGGTCCAGGTTCTGAGCCTGCTCCTTTCCCAGAGCCTCCGCCGGATCGATCTCCCGCAGGGGCGCGGGCCTGGTGTTGATAACCTTGGGCTCCGGAGCCTGATGCACGGGGGCCGGAGCGGCGGCTGCGGCGTTGTTGGCCATGGCCGTGGTCATGGCGGACATCATAGCCGCCATCATCGCCCCGATGTCCGCCGCCGTCGCGGGCTGAGCCGCCGGGGCGGGCTGGGCCGCCGCCGCGGTCTGAGCCGCGGGAGCCGG